>JAZNUL010000131.1:0-2388 GCA_045592285.1 Acutalibacteraceae bacterium | reverse complement strand
ATTCCTATTTCCTAATTCCTATTTCCTAATTCCTATTTCCTAATTCCTATTTCCTAATTCGTATTTCCTAATTCCTATTTCCTCAACCATTAATTTTTCTCAAGTAATTAATACTTAATTCCGCACATTCGAGTGGAGTTTTATCCATTGAAGGATTATCCTGTTCAACAACTACCCAAGAAGCACCTGCTTTTTCAGATGCTTTTAAAATAGCCTCAAAGTCCTGAACACCGTAGCCTACTGGTCTGAATTCAAAAGTCTGTTCTTTCGCTTCAGTTTCTTCTTCCTCAATACCAATAAGCTTATAAAGTGGGCCACCATTGTTTGAACCAACAAAGTCTTTAAGGTGAACTACTGGTGCACGACCTGTATATTTTTCAATATAGCCAGCTGGATTTTCGCCACCTACGTTTACCCAGCAGGTGTCAATTTCTGTCTGTAAAAATTCTGATGGTACTTCATTATAGAGAATATCAAGTGCATATTCACCGTCGATTTTAATAAATTCAAAATCGTGATTGTGGTAAAGAAGCTGAAGACCAAGCTCTTTTGCTGCTTCACCAATTTTTCTTATACCTTTAACTGTATCAGAAAAACCATCTGTACCAGGACGGCATTCTTCTGTAAGGTAAGGTACAACAACGTATTTGCAACCAATTTCTTTATAATCTTTTAAAACTTCTGTTGGATTTTCTAACATATCGTAATAAGGAACGTGAGCAGAAATTGGTGTTAAATTAAGCTCTGCTAATTTTGCTTTAATATCTTCTGCCTTTTCGCCGAAAAGACCAGCAAATTCTACACCCTCGTAGCCTAAAGCCTTAACCTTTTCAAGTGTGCCATAAAAATCTTTTTCCATATCATCTCTTACTGAATAGAGTTGTAATGCTATTGGGAATTTCATAAAAATTACTCCTTTGAGAAAAATTTCAACAATCTAATTATACAACAATAAAAAACATTTTCAATATATTTTTCACATTTTGTTGACATTCACTTTAAATAAGTTGTATATTTATATAGTAATTTTTCAGAATAGATATAAGGTGATATTTTATGAAATACATAGTTGTACTTTATGATGGTATGGCAGACTACCCTGTTGACGCTTTAAACGGCAAAACACCTATGGAAGTAGCCAAAAAGCCAAACCTTGATAAACTTGCACGATTCGGTAAAATGGGTATTGTAAAAACTGTTGGTGATGGTTTAAAGCCTGGTAGCGATATTGCAAATATGAGCGTTTTAGGCTACAACCCCAAAGAATGCTACACAGGTCGCTCACCACTTGAAGCTGTGAGCATCGGTGTTGATATGAAAGATACTGATATTATCTTCCGTTGTAACTTAGTTACACTTAGTGATGAAGAAAACTACGAAGATAAAACAATGGTAGATTATAGTGCTGGTGACATTTCTACTAAAGAAGCCAGAGAAATTATTAAAGACGTACAAGAGCATTTTGGTAACGATATTTTTAAATTCTATGGTGGCGTTGCTTACAGACATTGTCTTGTATGGAACAACGGCACTTTAGACTTAGAAAAAATGACACCGCCACACGATATTTCAGGCCAAGTTATAAAAGAGCATCTTTCTTCATCACCTAATGCAACAGAATTAATTAAAATGATGAAAGAAAGTTATGATTTTTTAATGGAGCACCCTGTTAATAAAGAGAGAATTGCAAGAGGCGAAAAGCCTGCTAACTCAATATGGCTCTGGGGCGAAGGCACAAAACCTGCTTTACCTGATTTTAAAGAAAAATATAATGTGAGCGGTTCCATTATTTCTGCAGTTGATTTATTAAAAGGCATTGCAAAATGTGCCAATATGTCTGCACCAGAGGTTGAGGGTGCAACAGGCTACATTGACACTAATTTTGTTGGCAAAGCTGAGTGTGCTTTAGAGGAACTTAAAACTCACGATTTTGTTTACATTCACTTAGAAGCACCAGACGAATGTGGCCACAGAAACGAGCCACACAACAAGGTGAAAGCCATAGAAATGATTGACGAGCTTGTTTTAGGAACAATTCTTCCTGAACTCCAGAAACTTGATGATTATAAAATTATGGTTTTACCAGACCACCCAACACCAATTAAAACTATGACTCACGCAAGCGACCCTGTGCCATATATGATTTATCAGAAGTCGAAACACGCTGACAATGGTATTGAAACATTCACAGAAAACACTGCAAAGTCTACTGGTAATTTCATAGAGGTTGGACATAGTCTTATGAGTAAATTTATAGAGAATTAAAACCGTAGGAACTAGGAAATAGGAATTAGGAATTAGTTTTAATTTGCCTTATCATTTTTTGTTGGTGCATAAATCAACTTTAAATGATAAGGTGATTTTATTTTTTGCGAAGCCCTATTTCCT
>JAZNUL010000130.1:0-12883 GCA_045592285.1 Acutalibacteraceae bacterium | reverse complement strand
ATTTGCAGTGCGTGAATTAATATTTACTTCAAAGAAAAAATAGTTGAGAAATAAAATAATATAAAAATTCTATGAACCGATAAATTTCAGTTTTGAGTTTATCGGTTTATTTTTTTGTTGAAATATAAGTAGAAATATGTTAAAATATTTTGGAATATGTTATTTGGTAGGTGAATAGTGTGTCTGAAACTTCGAGAAAAATTATTGAAGGTGTAACAGAGCTTGGTGCAGAGAACGGTATGTATGGTATGACCAGTAAAGCTATTTCTAAAAAATGCGAATGCTCTGAGGGTGTTATATTCAAGCACTTCAATACGTTAGAAGAACTCAAAAAAGATGTTTATTATAGTATTGATAGCGAAATCTATCAGTCTATAAGTAGCGTTGAGTTCGATATAAATGACGTTAAAGGGAGTATTCTTAGAATTTGGAATGAATATTTCGGCTTCCTTTTAGCGAACCCTGTAAAAACAAAGTATTATAAAAATTTTAGGGCTTCAAATCTTTATAAAGACCACGACCACGCTAAAGATAACGACCACTATAACACCATTATAAGCGAATTTAACGAGATTTCTAAAAAGTTCGGACTTTACGAAAAAATCAATTATGACGTTTTGTGGTATTTTATTATAGATAATTCTCTCTCATTTGCTATGAGAATTTCGGATGGCTCTATTGAAAATACAGAGAAAAATAAAATGACAATTTTTAATATCATCTTCAAGCAGATTATAGATGAATTAGGAGTTGCAAAGGTAGGTACAAATGGCTAACGATAACGATTTTTCATTTGGTAATCTTGGTAAAGATTATGACGATAGAAAAGTGAATAGCGATTATCTTGACCTGTTGAGCGAAACAAAGGTTAATGAAGAAGAAATTCGTCGTGAAACAGATAGTCGTGATATTTACAGTTCTTCTAAAAGACAAGTGAATAACAGGTCATTTGTAAATAATATTTATGCTGATGACGAGCCTGAGGACGTTTTTACTTTGTCAGATGAGCCACCTCAGTATGAAGATGTTTACAGCAATAGCGATATTTATCTCTCTAAAAAAAGAGCGGTAAAAATAGAGAAAAGCGAAGAAGAATATGAAGATATTCCAATAGCTCCAAGACCGAGAAAACCACAAGCTTCCCCCAAAAGCGTTACTATGGATTTAGATGACGACGAAATTTCAGATTACGAAGTACGTCGTGGAAAACAAGTAACACCAAAGAAAAAGAAGATAAGAAAGTCACCTAAAATTTTAATGGTTTTAGCAGTTTTTCTTGCCGTTGTAATTGCTTTTTCAGGTGTTTTAATAACCTCTGCAAGCAGTATTGTAAATAGCTTTACAAAAGGCGATAAAATAGAGCATATTGAAGACGTTAATTCTCTTGCAAGCAGAAGTGACGTAAAAAATATTCTCTTTATAGGTGCCGATAAAGAAAAAGGTGGCGCTTCCAGAAGTGACAGTATAATGATTATTTCTGTCAATAAAAGTGCAGGTAAGGTAATTGTTACGTCAATTCTTCGTGATACTCACGTAGATATTCCAGGCGAATGTGAAGCAAAAATTAACTCTGCTTATGCCTGGGGTGGCGCTAATTTATTAATTCAGACAATCGAGCAGAATTTTGGTATAAAAATTGATGGTTATGCAGTAGTTAACTTTAATATGTTTACCGAACTTGTAGATGGCTTAGGTGGAATAGATATTGAAGTTACCGAAAATGAAGCAGACTACATAAATAACCGTCATAATTACAAAAGTGAAACAAAGCCAGACCATTTTGAAAGTGGCGAAAGTGTTCACCTTAATGGTTACCAGACCTTGTGGTATGCTCGTATCAGAAAACTCGACTCTGACTTTATGAGAACTTACAGACAGAGAAAGGTTATAACTGCAATAGCAGAAAATATTAAAAACGAGCTTTTAACTGGTAATATTTTTGGCCTTATTTCAACTGCAAAAGACGTTGCACCAAATATCGAAACCTCTTTAAGTAGCGCAGAATTCACTTCTCTTTTATTAGGTATGGTTTCTTGTGTTTCAAAATCAGGTCTTGAAATGGACAAGTTATTAGTTTCTCAGCAATTACCATTTGAAGATACTTGGTGGTTTGAGTCTAAGTGGGATGGTTCTTCAATAGTGCTTAATTTAAGTGAAAACAGAGAAATGCTTTATAACTCTATTTACGAGCCACAAGAAATAGAAGAAACAACGGAAAATGAATAATAACAAAACTCCCGTCATATATTTTTATAGAATATGTGAAGGGAGTTTATTTTTATGGATATTTCATTTGAAAACGAAAAATATTGTAGTCTTAAAAAAACTTATGAAACTACTATTGAAGAAGGTGTTGAAGCAGAGCTTTCTTTACCCGAATATATGCCCGAAATTTTAAGAATATTAAAGTCACAGGCTGTGCCTAAAATTAATTCGTGGCAGACTGTGGGTGAAAGAGTAACAGTAGATGGCACTTGTGACCTTACTATGATTTATGTGGGTACAGATAATTGCATTTATAGCTTTACAGGTTCACGAAATTTCACACGCTACGCTGAAAACCCAGCGTTTTTAACTGCAGAAGACGTCAACGTAAAAGCAAGTGTTAAGTTTATAAACTGCAGGGCGACGAATACAAAACGTGCTGAAATAAAAGCAGGTATTAATATTGTTGTTTCAGCCTTTTCGAAAATGGAAGAAGATATTCTTCAGCTTATGAGTTCCTCAAATATTGAGGAGAAGAAAATGGAACTTTCAACTATGTCTTTGGGCTGTAAAAAAAGCAAAATGTTTTCTATGAGCGATAACTTTGAATTAGAAAATAATTCAGCGGCATTTATAGTGAGAAGTACTGCATCTGCAGTTTTGGGTGAAGTAAGAAAAATAAGTAATAAAATTATGGTGAAAGGTGAAACTATTGTAGAAATTGCTTTTATACCTCACGAAGATAAAAGTACTATTGTAACAGTAAGAAAAAATCTGCCAATAAATCAGATTTTAGAATTCGATGGAATGGATGAACGCTTCACTGGTGATATAACACTCGATGTAACTGCAGTTGACGTTATAATTAAAAATGATTCACAAGGTGACGGCAGAAGTCTTGATGTTGGCGTAACTATTAACGCTGGTATTACTATGTGGGAGCAAAAAGACCTTTCAGTAATCACCGACGCTTATGCAATAAATGGTGTTGTCGATTTAAGCTACAAGAAAATGAACTTTTATTCAGCTCTCGATGCAGTTCGTGACACCTACGTTTTCAGAGATACAATAGATGCCACAAAATTAGGCGCTGAGTGTATATTAGATGCATCCTGTGAAGAAAATGAACCTGTTGCAACTTGTGAAAATGGTGCTATTGTTATCTCCGGCACAATAAAAGCAATGATTATTTTAAAAGATACATCTGGTGGCTACATAACAACAGAAAAAATGCTTGACTATCGCTACGAAAGAAGTAGCGAGTGTGGTAATAAAAAAATAGAATGTACTCCAAAAGTATCAGTGTCATCATTTGAATGTTCATTAAAGAACAATGAGCAGATAGATGTAAAAGCAGAACTACAAATTAATTGCTCTGTTTTCTCAGAAACAGAAATTGACGTTGTTTCAGAAATTTCAGAACTGAGAGAAAGCGAAAAAATAAATAACAGTGCAATTACAGTCTATTTCCCTGATTGTGAAGAAACTTTGTGGGATATTGCAAAACGCTACAACACAACAGTTGAAAGTATCGTTTTAGAAAATAATCTTGTAGGTGAAACAACAAAAGATATAAAAATGCTTTTTATTCCTTCTGGTACTTGAATAAAACAACATAGTATCGTATAATAATAAAAGAACTTTCCCCGACTCACGTCAGAATGAGTTCGGGGAATGAATTTTTCGGGATGGTAAATATAAATTATGGAACAACGAAAAGTTTTAATTGTCGATGATGAACCAGATATAAGAGAAATATTAAATCTTTTGTTATCATCAAATGGTTACAAGGTGTTTTCTTCAGCAGATGGTGAAAATGCAATAAGAGTTTTAAAAGAAAATCCTACTATTGATTTAATTATTCTTGATATTATGATGCCACACGAGGATGGTGTTCAGGTCTTAAGAAAAATAAGAGAATTCAGTACAGTTCCTGCATTGTTTTTAACTGCAAAAATTCACGAGAATGATAAGTTGGAAGCGTATGAAAGTGGTGGCGATGATTATTTAACAAAGCCGTTTTCACAAAACGAACTTCTTATGAAGGTGAATTCTTTAATAAGAAGATATCGCAATTACTCAGGCAAATCACAAGAAAGTAGTAAGGCAGATGCTATTATGCTTGACGAAAAAACAAAAAGAGCATATAAATCAGGTGCATTATTGAACTTAACTGATACAGAATATGATATTCTTTCTTTCTTTATTGAAAACAGAGGTAAGCCTGTAGACACAAAAACCCTTTATGAAAAAATTTGGGAAGAAAAGTACGTGCCATCGGTGCAGAATACTATAATGGTTCATATTCTTAATCTTCGTAAAAAAATCGAAGATGACCACACAAACCCAGTGTTCTTAAAAACAATCTGGGGAAAGGGGTATCAGTTTGACTAATAAAAAAATAAATGGTAAGAAGTTTGTTTCACTAAAAACAAAGATTGTTCTGTGTGTGCTTCTGGCATTTATACTTGCAGTAATATCTTCACTTGTTGCTTTTTATGTCAGTGAATTTGTAGTAGATGAATTCTTTTTAAGTGAAGAAGCTGAATTAGAGCGTGACGTTGAGCTTTATCAGTCATTTGTTGAGTTTGTAGAAACCGAAAGAGTTGCTTCAACAGATACCGAAAAGCTTGATAAATGGATTAGCCAGTATAAAGACAGGGTTTATCTCACAATTTACAGAGAAGACCGTGTGTTCTTAAAAGACTTTGAAATAATTGGCGATGAAGTTATTCCACCCAATACCGCAGAAGGCGAAAATGATAAACAAGATATAAGTAACCCTTTAGGAGAAGGCAATTTATACAGTAACTATGACAGAACAATTTATTCTGTTGCTTTTACTGACGGCGTTTGTGCAGTTACTATAGGTCACGAATATTCACAGGCTTATACAACAATAATTGTTTGTATTGCTCTTGTTGTATTTTTTATTGTTTTCTTAACAATAACAAGTGGGTTTAATAACCGATTGAGAATGAGAGTTGAAAATCTTTCTGAGCAGGTTTCAGAGGTTGGTGCGGGAGAACTTAATAAGCCGATATCGCTTGATGGTAGAGATGAGGTTACAATTCTTTCACAAGATATTGAAACAATGAGAAGCACTCTTGTAGACAAAATTAATAGTGAAAATAAGGCGTGGAAGACAAATCAGGAGTTAATCACATCAATTTCACACGATATAAGAAATCCGTTAACATCACTTGTTGGGTATTCAGATATTCTTCATAATAAGCAATATTCGAGCCAGGCGGAGTGTGAAAGTTATCTGGAACGCTGCCGTGACAAGATTTACAGATTAAAAGAACTTACCGACGAGCTTTTTAAATATGCTCTTGTTTATGGCAAACAAGAAGTAGAAGTCAACAAAACAGAAGAAGATGCTTCAATTCTTCTTGGTCAGTTAATAGGTGAGCCTTTAACAGAGTTGAAAAGTGAAAATTGTAATACATCTTTGACCGTTCTTATAAATGATATTACTGTTTCAGTAGACGTTCTTGTTTTAAAAAGAGTTTTTGATAATCTCTTTTCAAATATAAGAAAGTACGCTGATTTAGAAAAACCGGTTGTTGCAACTGTTACTAAGAATGGCGAAAAGCTAAACGTTAAACTTATAAATTATATAAGAAACGTTGACAACCCTATAGAAAGCTCTAAAATAGGTCTTCGTACCTGCGAAAGACTTTGTAAATCGCTCGATATTGAATTTTCTTATTCAGAAAAGAAAGATAAATTTACAGTAGAGTTATTAATTCCTATAGTAAAAATAGTTGAAAACAAGTAGTAAAACAATATTTTATTTGTTTAACATTTTCTATTGCATTTTTTATGGACTTGTGTTATTATACTTAAGTCTATGTGTGCGTTGTAGTCGATAGGTTACAACGGCAGTTAATGGCAACATTAAAGCTGGCGGTCCGCTACTGCTTTGCAGCATGAACGCTTGAAAAAATTCGGAGGTTTAATATGGACGCATTAAAACTTATTGCACAAGACAGCCTTAAGGCTGAAAAACCTGCTTTCTCTATCGGTGATACTGTAAGAGTAGACGTTAAAATCCGTGAAGGTGAAAGAGAAAGAATTCAGGCATTCGAGGGTACTGTTATTGCTATCAATGGTAGCGGTGTAACAGAAACTTTCACAGTTCGTCGTGTTTCTTACGGCGTTGGTGTTGAAAGAGTATTCCCTGTAAACTCACCAAACGTTGCAGATGTAAAAATTGTTCGTTACGGTAAAGTTCGTAGAGCAAAACTTTATTATCTTCGTGACAGAGTTGGTAAGGCTTCTAAGGTTAAAGAAAAAATTGGCTAATGCCAAACAAAACGTGGGGCAGGTGAAAATCTGCCCCTCATTGTTTAATTTGAACTCTTTTGAGTTTTCTATATGAAAGGTGGCAGAATAATGAGTAAAGCAGAAGAAACAACCTTGAATTATAATTTCCATGACGATGTAAAGGGCAAGAAAAAGAAAAGAAACAGAAAAAGCTCTGAAAAAATGAGTGTTTTTGATATTCTTGAGCCAATTGTTGCAGCTTTACTTGTAATTACAATTGTTTTCACATTATTCTTCAGAATAGTTAACGTAAGTGGTCGTTCAATGATGCCAACCTTAAGCAATGGCGATAAAATCGTAATTTCAGCTACAGGCTATGAACCACAAAGAGGCGATATCGTTGTTCTTTCAGGTGCCGCAGGAATCAAAGAAACAATAGTAAAAAGAATTATTGCTGTTGGTGGCGATAAGGTAGATATTAACTTCACTACTGGCGTTGTAACAGTTAATGGTCAAGAAGAGGAATATACCGATTCTTTGACACTTCAGCAGTTTGATATTGCATTCCCTATAACAGTTCCAGAAGGCTGTGTTTTCGTTCTTGGTGATAATCGTGCAGAATCACTCGACAGTCGTTCAACTGAAATCGGTTGTATTGACGAACGCTTCATTGTAGGTAAAGTTTTATTTAGATTATTTCCATTAGGCGAAGGTAAGGTAGAGTAATATGCCGTCAGATATTGAAAAGTTTGTAGAGTCACTTGAAGCAGAAACTACGCTGGAGGAAGTGCAGTCTGCTGAAACCGCAACTGAAGAAGCAACAGCAGAAAGCCTTGTAACTGAAGTGGATACAGAAAACAGTAAAGAAAAAAAGATTGTTTCTGATGAACAACCTGATAAAAAGAAACAATTTCATCTTAACGTTTATGATTTTGTGTCTATAATAATGGTGGCTTTTATAATAATTGCTTTAATTTTCACTTTTGTATTCCGTCTTGTAGGCGTAAAAGGTCAGTCAATGGAAAGCACACTCTTTGAAAATGATTGGCTTATTACTATGGAGCAGGATGAATACGTTTATGGTGATATAGTTGTTATTACAGAGCCAAACTATTTCAACGAGCCACTTATTAAGCGTGTTATTGCAACTGCTGGTCAGATTGTGGATATTGATTATAGTTCATCTACTGTTTACGTTGACGGCGTAGCGTTAGAAGAGCCTTATATCAACGAAAGCTTCATTTTGCAGAATAATGATGATATCACTTTCCCATATACAGTTCCTGAGGGGCATTTATTCTGTATGGGGGACAACAGAAATCACTCAACTGACTCACGTTCAACACTTATTGGTGCAGTTGATGAAAGATATATTTTAGGTAGAGCGATGTTAAGAATTCTGCCATTTGGCGATTCTGATATTTATGATTATGAGTAATAAAAATTTTAAGAAAAATTCTAAAAAAACTGAACAACCAAAAACTGATACACAAAATCAAATAGTTCAGTGGTTCCCTGGTCACATGGCAAAAACAAGGCGACTCATAAAAGAAAGTCTGCCTTTTGTCGATTTAGTGACAGAAATTGTTGATGCACGAATTCCAATGAGTTCATCAAACCCTGAACTTTCTGAAATGATTGGTAACAAACCAAGAATAGTTCTTCTCAATAAATGTGACGTTGCAGATGAAAAAGCAACAAAACAATGGGTTGAATATTATAAATCAAAAGGAATCTATGCACTTCCAGTTGATTGCCGTTCTGGTAAATCTCTTAATGCATATTTGCCACTTGTTCGTGAAATTTTAAAAGATAAAATACAAAAGAATACCGAAAAGGGTATGGTAGGTAAACCATTAAGAGTTATGGTTGTTGGCATTCCTAACACGGGTAAATCTTCTTTTATAAACAAAATGGCAGGGCGTAATCGTGCCAAGGTTGCCGATAAGCCTGGTGTTACAAGAAGTAACAGCTGGTTTGCAGTTGGTAATGGAATTGAGCTTTTAGATACACCTGGTGTTTTGTGGCCTAAGTTCGATGACCCAAAGGTTGGCGATAAATTAGCGTTTATAGGTTCTGTAAAGGATGAAATTTTAGATAGCGAAACATTAGCTTTAAAGCTTATAAACGTTTTAAAAACAGATTATGCCGAAAGACTTACTGAGAGATTTAAAATCACAGATTTTTCTGACAAAGAGGATTACGAAATATTAGAAATGATTGGTAGAAAACGTGGTTTCTTAATTTCTGGTGGTGAAATAGATTTTGAGAGAGCATCTGTTATTCTCTTAGATGAATACAGAGCTGGAAAATTAGGTAAATTAACTCTTGAATATCCAAGAGAATACGAGTAAAATAGAAGTCGGATAAAATTCCGACTTCTTTTTATTTTATAGGAGAAAATTATGTTAGATTATAGTTACGAAATTCAGGCGCACGAAAACGGCTACAAGGTAGTTTGTGGAATAGATGAAGCTGGTCGTGGTCCACTTGCAGGGCCAGTGTTTGCAGCAGCGGTAATTTTACCAGAGAATTACAGTCATCCAGTTTTAAATGACTCTAAAAAGCTCTCTGAAAAGAAACGTGACGCCGTTTACGACGATATTATAAAAGATGCATTAAGCTACAGTGTTGGTATTGCAACTGAAGAAGAAATTGACGAAATTAATATTTTAAATGCAACTTTTTTAGCTATGAAAAGGGCAGTAGAGGGTTTAAGCATTAAGCCTGATTTTGCATACATAGATGGTAACCAATACCCAAAAACAGGCGTTAAAGAAGAAACAATAGTAAAAGGTGACGGCAAATGCATTTCAGTTGCGGCGGCTTCAATTATTGCTAAAGTGAGCCGTGACAGATTCATGTTAGAAATTGATAAACAATACCCGGAATATCAATTCAGTAAGCACAAAGGCTACGGCACAAAGCTCCATTATGAAATGATTGAAAAATACGGAGTTTCAAAGGTTCACAGAAGAACGTTCTTAAAAAAGATTTTAGGTGAATGATGAATAGTAGATTATTAGGTGCATTTGGTGAGCAGGAAGCGGCAAGATATTTAAGAAGCAGAGGCTACAAAATAATGACTGCCAATTTCAGAACCTATGTTGGTGAAATTGATTTGATTGCTGAAACTAAAGATAATATTTGTTTTATTGAGGTCAAAACCAGAACCGAAGGTGCTCTTTTGCCACCAAGCAGTGCAGTAGACTTTCATAAAGAAAAGAATATTGAGGGTAGCGCTCTTGTATATATTAATAGATATAAGGTGAAAAAACAGCCACGTTACGATATTATTGAAATTATCGTAAACGAAAACAAAGTGGTAAGCCTTAATCATATTGAAGGGGCGTTTTAATATGAAACTCTTTGATTTGCATTGTGATACAATAGGCGAGTGCTATAAAAATAAATTATCTTTAAGACACTCAGGGCTCCACGTTTCATTAGATAAAGCAAAAAACTTTGAAAGCTACACACAAGTTTTTGCAGTGTGGATTCCCGATGAATTACGTGGAAAATCTGCAACCGATTACTTTAATAACGTGTGCGATTATTACTACAAAGAGTTGGAATTAAATAAAGATTTGATTGTAAGTTTTGGCGATGCTAAAAAAGATGATAAACGAGTAAAAGCAATTCTTGCTATTGAAGGTGGCGCCGCTTTAGCGGGCGGTATAGAAAATCTTTATAAAGCGTATGAGAAAGGTGTAAGAATTCTTACACTTACCTGGAATGCCCAAAATGAAATTGCTTCTGGTGCATTCTGTGAAAATGGTGGACTTACTTCTTTTGGTAAAACAGTAATAAAGAAAATGGAAAAACTAAAAATGGTAATTGACGTTTCACATCTTAATCGTGAGAGCTTTTTTGATGTTGCCGAGAACACCACGCTACCATTTATAGCAAGTCACTCAAACCCCGATATAGTAGAAACTAATGCTGGTAGAAAGCGTAATTTAACAGACGAACAAATAGAAATTATAAAAGAAAGAAATGGGCTTATAGGTCTTAACTTTTATAAAGAATTTTTAGACGTCGACAATAAAACCGGTGTTGATGCTTTAAAAGTGCACTTAGACTACCTTTTAAATAAAGGTTGCGAGAGTATAATTGCACTTGGCAGTGATTTTGACGGATGCGATTTATCGGACGGTATAACAGGACTTGAAAGTATGGACTCTGTTTATAACTCGCTTATAAATGATGGTTTTAGTAAAACCTTAATCGATAATATGTTTTGCTATAACGCAGAAAGATTTTTTAGAAAAGTATAAAACAAAAACTCAGTTAATTGATTTTGTCAATTAACTGAGTTTTTTAGTTTAATTCTACATTTTTAATTTTGCATTTTGCATTTAATTAGTATCTCATTGAAATTGTTTTCTCGAGTCTGTCTGAGAAGAATTTTAAGAATGTGTCATTCTTTTCTGCTTTTTCTTCAATGTCTTCATAAATACCGTCAACTAATTCGTTGTAGTCATTAGAAGCCATTGTTTCACGAACATCGTTTTCCCAAGCAGCAAACTCTGAAGCTTCAACGAAGTACATAAAGTGATAACCAAATTCTGTTTTAACGATTTCAGCATCACCAGCTTTACGTTCTGGAGAAATAGCCCAGTTTGTAAACTCTGCAACATAGTTGCCACCTGCAGAAACGTCGTCATAAAGACCGTCTGTTTCAATTGAAGCAGTATCGTCTGTGTTGTCAGCTATAAGTTTAATAAATTCTTCTTCTGTTGCGCCGTTATCTTTCCAAGTCTGAAGGAGTCCTTCTGCCTTAGCTTTTGCATCAGCATCATTCTTAGCAATAGTTGCTTCATCAAGTGCGTTGCCCTCAGCGTCTGTTGTTTCAACCTGAACGAGAATGTGACGAACAGAAGCATTAGCAACAGTTTCATCAAGAGATGCAGGTTTAACAACGTAAATTACAAAGTAGCATTCGCTTTCGCTGTCTTCAATAACTGCCTTGTTACCAACAACTCTTTCTGTGCTGAAGAGCCAGTCTGTAACAGCTTTGCTTGAAGATATGTCAGCAGCGTGAGCATTTTCTACAAGTGTAGCTGCTTCAGAAGCGTAAGCATCAGCCATTGATGGTGGAGCGTATTGCTTAGCAGTTTCAATGAATGAGCTTTCTGAATAAACCTTTGAGTTGAATTCTTCTGCTCTTTGTTTTGCTTGTTCTTTTGTGTAAACTGGGTCTTCTGAACCTTCTTCTGCCTCAGCGTAAGATACTGTGAAGATTCTTGCAGTTGCAGTAACAAAGTCTAATCTGTTTTCTGCAAAGAATGTGTCAACATCTGCTTTTGAGTAAGATGTTGTTAAGTGCTCTTGGTACCAAGTAAGATAGTGCTGAGCAACAGAATCTTTTTCGAGTAAAGCTCTGTAAGATTTTTCTGAAAGACCTTCACCACAAACACGAGCGATGTAGTTATCTAAAGCAAAATCATTTTCTTTTGCACTGTCTGAAAGTGATTTGATTGTTTCATCAATTTCAGTTTTGATTTCTTTCTTTAAATCTTCTGTAAGCTCAAAGCCTAATTCTTTAGCTTCTTCGCTGTTAGCTTTTTCATACATAGCGTTCATTAAGAAAGCTCTTGTAGAAGCCATTTCTTTGAAATAGTCACCCCAGGTTTTAACTGATTCAGGAGCATCATCATAAGGGTAATCCTGTTCTGCAGGGTCTTTAGACATATCAAAGCCTGTGAAATATGCACCATAACCTGAGCCATAGCTTGAGTACATACTTTCATACTCGTAAGCCATCTGATAAATCTGATTGTAAAGTGACATATAGTAGTAGTTGTATTCAGCACCTGTGAGTTTTTCATCGTTATAAGTTGAAACTGAAAGAACCTTTTGTGGAACGTTGAAAACGTTGAGAAGAAGGTTACCAGCAAACCAACCAACAAGAGAAACGCAAAGAATAATAGCAAGAGTTTTAATAATGATTCTTACAGCCTTATCCTTTTTTGCTGAATGTTTTTTCTTTGAAGCTTTTTCAAGACGTTCTTTACGCTGTTCACGATAGATTTCAGCGTTTGTCTTAATTTCGTTATTAGCCATTTTCGAATTCATCCTTTTCTTTTTTGCTTTTGTGTTTTATAAAATACACATAACGAACCTATTTTATACTATATTAAAGAATTTTACAAGAGTATTTTTAATTTTTGTTATATATGTATAGAGATTTTACAGAAATTTAAGAAAATAAACATATTTTAAAGGTTTGACACTTGCTTTAAAGAGTGGTATTATATGAGTTAATTATATAGTTTTATTAAAAAAGGAATAAGAATGGAAAAAAAGAAGTTAAGCAAAAAAATTAAAATAGCAATAATTGTTACGGTAGTGCTTCTCTTTATAGTGGGTGCTGCTGTTTTTGGCGTGTTCTTTTTAAAGGGGG
>JAZNUL010000129.1:0-59833 GCA_045592285.1 Acutalibacteraceae bacterium | reverse complement strand
TTTCAAAAGCCTTTGTTGCACTTGTTGTACAATACTTGCTTTTCATACTGCTTCTGTCCATTTTTTTAGCAACGCCAAACACTTCGGGCTTTTCCCATCGAGCAACATTCTCAAGCAGATGATATGCATCACAATACTGTCTTGAATTGTACGGTGGATCAATATAGACGAGATCTGCTTCAATTCGTTTTACAAGATTGTTTGCATCTTCGTTGAAGCACTCGTTTTCTGCATTATTATTAACTTCTGCTAATGGAACATAAAGTTCTAATGAAACATCAAACTCAGCGCCTTTGCGATAAGCATCATAATGGCCGCAAGTAACTGCAATTTTATCCATCGCATAAAGTAACGATGTTATCAAAATTGCCCTTTCTCTCTTGTTCAAATTTCCTTTTTTATAATTGCGCTCAATATCTTCACGAATATAACCAATTTTAGCGCAGTCGCTTTTACTGAAATATGTATCGGCGAAATTACGTGTCATATAATTCTCACCACATTTGGTTTTGGCATTATATCTTACCACATAATCAATAATTACTTGAGGATCATAAACTTCTGCGCCGAACCAAGCATAGTGGCAAATGTAATTACTATACATCAAATCGTTAGTGATAATGGTCTTATCTGTAAACGCAGAAGATACGGCACCCGTACCGGCAAAAATATCTGCCACTGTTTCAATACCATCACACTCAGAGTTCACTACACCTGTAATGAAGGGAAGCAATTTATATTTATTACCTAAATATCTTCTATTATTTATCAAAGAAGTTTTATACGCTCTATTCTCAAGAGTTGCACTCATTCTGTTTCCCTCCGCTTCTTTATTATACTATAACACATTAACTGTACCAAACAATGTACTTTATCAAAAAACGATTCATTTTATTATACAATTACATTTAAAATAAGTCAACTTTTTTAAAATATCTTACTTTCTTATTTAACTACTAAAATGCAAAATTGCACTTTGAAATTTCCAAAGTGCAATTTTTTATTAAAACTCAATCTTCTCTTCGATATACTTAACTAAATCAGAAATTGGGATTCTTACTTGTTCCATAGTATCTCTGTCACGAACTGTTACACAGTTATCTTCTTCACTTTCGAAGTCGTAAGTAATGCAGTAAGGTGTACCGATTTCGTCCTGACGGCGATATCTTTTACCAATTGAACCAGCATCGTCAAATTCAACATTAAATTTCTTAGAAAGTGTAGTAAATACTTCTGTTGCTTTTTCGTTTAATTTCTTTGAAAGTGGAAGAACTGCACATTTATATGGTGCAAGAGTTGGGTGAAGTCTTAAAACAACACGTGTGTCATTCTTTTCAGCATCTACAACTTCTTCATCATAAGACTCTGTGAGAATTGCAAGGAAGAGTCTTTCAACACCTAAAGATGGCTCGATAACATAAGGAATATATCTTTCATTTGTTTCAGGATCGAAGTAGTCAAGGCTCTTACCTGAAGTATTAATGTGCTGAGTCAAGTCGTAGTCAGTTCTGTCTGCAACGCCCCAGAGCTCGCCCCAACCGAATGGGAATAAGTACTCAAAGTCAGTTGTTGCTTTTGAGTAGAAGCAAAGTTCTTCTTTATCGTGGTCACGAAGACGAAGATTTTCTGCTTTTATATTTAATGAATAGAGCCAGTCACGGCAGAAACCACGCCAATATTCAAACCACTCAAGGTCTGTACCAGGCTTACAGAAGAATTCAAGCTCCATCTGTTCAAATTCACGAACACGGAAAATAAAGTTACCTGGTGTGATTTCGTTACGGAATGATTTACCAATCTGAGCAACACCAAAAGGTACTTTCTTTCTTGTAGTTCTCTGAATATTTGCAAAGTTTACGAAAATACCCTGTGCAGTTTCTGGTCTTAAGTAAAGCTCGTTTTTGCTGTCTTCGGTAACACCCTGGAATGTTTTGAACATCAAATTAAATTGACGGATATCTGTAAAGTTGTGTTTACCACAATCAGGGCAAGGAATTGCTTTTTCTTTGATGTAATCCATCATTTGTTCATTTGACCAGCCAGCAACAACAGTGCCGTCAAAATCTTCAATTAAATTATCTGCTCTGTGACGTGTTTTACATTCACGGCAGTCCATTAATGGGTCTGAAAAACCACCAAGGTGACCTGATGCCACCCAAGTTTGTGGATTCATAAGAATTGCACTATCAAGACCAACGTTATATGGATTTTCTTGAATAAACTTTTTTCTCCAAGCGTTTTTAATATTGTTTTTAAGTTCAACACCTAAAGGACCGTAATCCCAAGTATTAGCAAGACCACCATAAATCTCACTACCAGCATAAACAAAACCCCTACCCTTACAAAGAGCAACAAGCTTTTCCATAGATTTTTCAGTGTTATTCATTTCTATCTATCCTTTCAAAAAGAATTATAAATTACATTTTAATAATCAGTAGAGAGTGTTTCTGTTGTTTCTGCTACACCACCGAAGCCACTTTTATACATAGCATAATAAAGACCTTGCTTTTCTAAAAGCTCCTCGTGTGTACCACGCTCTCTTATTGTACCATTATCTATAAACAGAATTTCGTCTGCCTTGCGGATTGTAGAAAGTCTGTGAGCAACAACAAAGTTTGTTCTGCCCTTCATAACTTCATTCATACCCTTTTGCACAAGAAGCTCAGTTCTTGTATCAACCGAAGAAGTCGCTTCGTCAAGAATAAGTACTGACGGATTTTTTAAGAACGCTCTTGCAATTGTAATAAGCTGCTTCTGACCACCAGAAAGATTTTCACCATTTTCTGTAATTCTTGTATTGAAGCCATCAGGAAGTAGCTTAATAAATTCTTCTGCACCCGAAAGTCGTGAAGCTTCATAAACATCTTCATCTGTTGCATCAAGCTTACCATAGCGGATATTATCCATTATAGTTCCATCAAAAAGCCAGGTTTCCTGTAAAACCATACCATAAAGCTTTCTTAAATCGTCACGTTTTACAGTTCTTATATCTTTACCATCGATGGTAATTTTACCGCCTGTAACATCGTAAAATCTCATAAGAAGATTTACAAAAGTAGTTTTACCAGCACCCGTAGGGCCTACAAGTGCTACAAGACTTCCCTTTTTAACTGTTAAATCAAGATTTTCTATTAAAGGCTTGTCTTCTGAATAAGAGAATGAAACATTCTCGAATTTAATACTGTCATTAAATGTGAGCTTGTTACTTGTTGGCTCGTCAACCTCGCTTTCTTCATCAAAGAGCTTAAACACTCTTTCTGCAGAAGCCATACAAGACTGAATTGTATTTGCAATCTGTGCGAGAGTTGACATTGGCGAAGTAAAGAGCTTTGAGTAAGTAATAAACGTGAGAATACCACCTATTGAAAAAGCAGTACCCATATCATAGATTACTGTTCCACCAACTGAAAATATGCCGTTATTTACTATTAAATAACCGCCGATAATCGCAACTAAAATATAGCCGATATTATCCATTAAATTTATAAACGGACCGATTGTACCTGAAATAAACTGTGCTTTACTGCTCACTTCAACAAGCTCGTCGTTTATATCGTTGAATTCATCTTCTGCTAATTGCTCCTGACCAAAGATTTTAACAATCTTATGACCTGTGTAAATTTCTTCAACGTGACCGTTTAATTCACCAGTTCTGTCCCATTGTTTTTTAAAGAGTTTTCTTGAAACTGAAAGGACTTTTAAAGCAATTACTGCTGTGAACGGCACAAGAGCTACTATAAAGAGTGTTAAAAACCAGTTTGTAATTACCATCATAATGAACACGCCTACAATAGTAATTACCGAAGAAACTATAGAAAGAAGATTGTGTTGAAGAGTGTTACTTATATTGTCAACATCATTCATTATACGGCTTAAAATATCACCTTTAGCGTTACTGTCGTAATATTTAAGTGGTAATGACGAAAGCTTTTCGTTGATTTTTTCACGTAATTTTCTTACAACCTTTGCAGTTACACCTGCCATTATGTATTGTTGTATAAAAGAAAATACTGTCATTCCACCGTAAATAACAACAAGTGCTTTTATGCAAGGTAAAAGTGAATCAGCTGAAATAACACCACCATTTAATTTAACTTCAACCTGCTCGTTAAGTAAATCGAGGGCTTGTCCTATATAATCAGGACCAAGTACACTGAAAACCGACGAAACAGCACAAGTTATTACAACTATTATAAACGCTATTTTCTGCTCCCAGATATATCCCCAGAGCCTTTTTGCACTCAACCTAAAAGACTCTGCCTTTTCTTCACCTTCGTGAATTTCACGATATGAAGAATAGCGAAGCTTTCTTGTAGCACGTCTTCTTTCTAAACGTTCTAATCTTTTTCCATCTAAAACAGGGGTTGTCTTTTTCATTCGTCACTCACCCCCGTTTTTTCGAGTTGTGAATCTGCCATTTCTTTATAAACTTTGCAATTTTCTAAAAGTTCTTTGTGAGTACCTTTGCCTACAATATCACCATTCTCAAGAACAATAATATTATCGGCATCTATAATAGTACCAACTCGTTGAGCAACAATAATTATTGCAGACTCTTTAAGAACTGTTTTTAATTGTGCTCTTAATTTACTGTCTGTAATAAAGTCTAAAGCAGAGAAGCTATCATCAAACATATAGAATTTTGCTTTTTTGACAATAGCACGAGCAATACAAAGCCTCTGCCTCTGCCCACCAGAAAGGTTTGTACCATTCTGAGAAACCATACTTTCTAACTTTTGTGGTAACTTCTCAACAAAATCACGTGATTGTGCAATCTCTAACGCGTCCCATAATTCTTCGTCAGTAGCATCCTCGTTACCATATCTTAAGTTATCAGCAACAGTACCACTGAATAAAAATGCCTGTTGTGGAATGTAGCCCAATTTTTCATAAATTGACGAGAAATCCATTTCTCTTACATCTACACCGTCAATTAACACTGCGCCCTCTGTAACATCATAAAAACGTGGAATTAAATTAAGAACAGTACTTTTGCCACTACCAGTGCTACCAATAATTGCAGTAGTTTTACCTTTTTCGGCAACAAAGCTTACGTTATTAAGTGTCCTTTTTAAATTGCCATCTTCATCTTTATAATCAAAAACAACATTTTTAAATTCAATTGTACCATCAGTTGTTTCTTCTGTTGTTTTTTCTTTTACTTCCATTTTTAATTCGTGATCTAAAATTTCATTTATTCTGTTTGCAGAAATTTTACCACGTGGAACCATAACAAACATAGCCGCAACAGAAGCAAGTGCTACAACTATAAATACAAGGTAAATTATAAAAGCCTGTAAATCACCTATTGTATTCGCTATTTCAGTAGGGTCAGTTAATTTATTAATCTGATTATAACCAACTACAATAAGTAGCGCTATAATCATAAATATAAGAAGTGTTGCAACAGGAATAAGTCCTGCAAAAATTCTTGAAACCTTTAAAGTAAGACCAGTCAAATCATCATTTGCTTTTTTAAAGCGTCTTTCTTCATATTCAGTTCTGTTAAACGCTCTTATAACTCTTACACCATTTAACTTTTCTCGTGTAACAAGGTTTAAATTGTCAACGCCTTTTTGAATTTTACTGAAAAACGGAACAACAATTTTTGCAATTCCCAGAGCAATTACCGCTATAACAGGACAAACAATCAGAAGTACAAGTGAAAGCCCTGGGTCCATAATAATTGCCATTGCTGTACCACCAATTAACATAATCGGTACAGAAATTATACTTCTTAAAAGTGCAATTAATAATTCACCTATTTGTCTTATATCGTTTGTTGTTCTTGTAATAAGTGACGGAATACCAATTTCGTCAATATCGCCTTGTGAGAAGGTCTGCACTTTAGAAAACACCATTCTTCTGAGGTCACCAGTAAAAAGTGCTGAAACCTTACTCGAACAGAAACTATTCGCTATTGAAATGAACATTGCTATTGAACACAGAACAATCATAACAATACCAATATTTTTTATATAGCTTAAATCACCTTTTGAAATACCATTATTTATAAGCATTGACATCATAAGCGGGAAGCCTAATGTCATAACGTTACTTATAGCTGCAAGAACAACTGTAAAGATCGCGAATTTTTTATGAGGTTTTAAATATTTAAAAAGTTTTATCATAAAAAACTCACATCCTTCCAAAAGTTTTAAAATCTCATAGATATACATTGTAATTATACCACAAAAGCATATGTAATCGCAACTGTTTTTATAAAAAAATAAAACTGCTACAAGCATTTCTACTTGTAGCAGTATATTTTATTCAGCCCATACAGCGTAAAGTGTTATATTTTCTGTTACGCTTATTTTTTCACCTGAATGATAATCTGCTTCTTTAGCGTTTTTCTTTGTAGCCCAGCCTAAGAATTCAGCATTCTGTAATTCAGGAGTTGTTTCGCTTATAGCAAGCTTAACACCATCGTCAAAGACCTGCTCATTTGGAGTGTTAACACCACCGTTAGCATCATAAGTTACTGTGTGCTTCTTTTCTGCTTCATACTCAATAACAAAACCTGTCAATGTCTTTGCTTCAAAAATCTTTGCAACAGACCATTTCGCTGAACCATCATTAAGCATAACAGCATAGTTTTCTTTACCACTGTTATATTTTACGCCTTTAGCATAATTTGAATAATCAACAGTAGTAACTTCTCTCTTAGTACCACTTACACCTAAGTAATATTGGTCACAATCTTTAAGAAGAAGAGAAAGAAGTTGATTTTCAGAAGATGTTTCAATTTCTGCTAACTTACCACCTTTTGCTTTTGCAAATGCAAGTGCTTGTTCGTAAGTTAAAGAACTATCATAAATTTCATATCTGCTATCACCGAATTTTGCAGTATTAGCAGGAATCATTTTGTCAATTTCTAATTCACAGATAAAACCTGTCTGACGCTTGTTGCTGATAGCCTCTTCCCAAGTACCATCTGCTTTAGTAACAACTGCTGTAAGATTTTGGCTTGAAGCACCTTTTAAATTTGTATAATTGTATGCTTCTCCGTTACCCCAGAAATACATTCCGTTTTCTGTTGAATCGTTTAAGCCAATGTAATACTGATAATATGAACCATTTTCGAGCATTCCGTTTACAATTTCCTGCTCTTTATCACTTGTAATAGTTACAAGGTGACCGCCCATAAGTGAGCACACTCTCTCTGCATCCTCGTAAGGTAACGCCATATCGAAAAGTGCATAGATGCTGTTTTCTGTTGTTTTAATAGCATCTGCTCTTTCAATGTTTGAAACTGTTGCAGAACGGTCCTGATAATTAGGACGTGCAACATAGTTAATTCTGGCACGCTGGTTAGCAAGGTAACCCGTAGAAGCTGGATATGTCAAAGCTTTTACCTGGTCTGACATATTACCTTCAACTGTATAAATATATTGGTCATCAGCATCAACTACAAGACCAACGTGGTCAATACAACCAAAGCTACCTGAACAAGTACAACTGAAAATAAGGTCACCAGCTTCAAGTGGCTTTGCGCCAAATGCGAAACAATCGGCACCAACTGAAGGGAGCGTTGAATAATAAGAACTACCCACTGATGATAATTTAGGAAAAACAGATGCTGGAACACCCGCTACATAAGCACACCAAGAAACAAACACGTTGCACCAATAGCTTTGTCTGCCGTACCATCTGCCGTATTCTGTATAATTGTCACCACTTTCGTAATAACCAACCTGAGTTTTTGCTATGTTACAGATATCTGTAACCTGATCACCTGTAAGTTCAACCTCGCAAAGTGCTTTATAAAAGCTACTGCTCATATAAGAAGATGAGGCGCTGTATTCAACTTTTTTAGCAGCTGCGTTTACGCTGAACATAGGAACCACTGCAAGTACTACAGTAAGTGCTACCGCAATAGCGCTTTTAATTCTGCTTTTAATCATAGAATAATTTTGCCTTTCGTAATTTTGAGTTTTTGCTATATCAATAATATTTATTTCAAAGTTGTTGCAAATTATTACAAACTTGTAACAATTCCTGCGAACGAATGTCATTGTACCATATAAAAAAGCCTTTTACAATGCACAAATTGCACTATAAAAGGCTTAATTTTTATTATATTTTGCATAAACATAAACAAAAAATTAAGAAATTGACACATTTTTCGTTACATTTTGAAATTTTTGAGTCGCAGATTTTACGAGAAATATCGACTAATTTACAATTTTTTCGCCATCAAATACTATTACGCCGACACCACCACCGGTCTCATCCTTTTCAATAAGCCAATTTTTGTAGGCTTTCTTTAACGAGGTATCTTCTGGCAATTCATTATATGGCAATTTATCTTGTTTCCCGAATATACGCCACAAATCTTCTTTAATATCGCTTATATATTGCTCATAAATATAAAAGTCATTCATAAACTTTAAAATGTTTGAATTCTCTGGCAAGAACTTATAATGCTCTTTATAAAGCAACCACGAATGACAAACAAAAACGATTTTTCCATTTTTTACAAACGAAGTGTTTTTATAAAAATCATACGCTTTTTTATAAGAGTCAATTCTCACTTCATCTGTGAGTGGTTCACCACTTGATGGAATGTGTAAAAATAAAACTTTAGTACCTTTTTTTATTTTAATCCCACTTGGTGTTATAATTTCTCTGTCAGTATCGGTATGTTCATACTGAAATCTTCCTAAAGAGAATCTTTCAAGTCTGTAAAAACCTTCAAACCAATGCGGTACAAAAGTACCATAATAGCCTTTACACTCTACACACTCTTGGAATTTATATTTCAAATCCTTGATTGTCTCAAAAAATACACTGTCAGGTATTCCTTGCTTTGTATATCTTTTTGCCATAGTTTCAGCCGACAAAAGTAAAAATACAAATTGAAGTATATTTTCATCAATCGAATATTTTTTAGAAATTGGTGTAAGCTTCTCTAAAAAGCGTCTTATATCGTGCGCTTTAGGGAACATAAAACGCATTATTAATTTATCCAGCTCTCTACCCAGCTCTAAATTTTCATCTGTAAGCTTAACAACTTCTGTAAACTCTTTTTCTGCACTCTCTGGTAATTCAAGTTTTTTCATAAGAATTTTGTAAAACTCATTATAATGCATTTTATCACCTCTCAGTAATATATATTTACTATATATAATAGTATATGAATTTCAGACAATCTTAGTTTTTGAGACTGTTAAGTGGTGCAGGGATTCTGCCACCACGCATAATAAAATCGTAACTACTTTCTTTATGGACTGGCATTACAGGTGCAGTACCTAAAAGACCGCCCATTTCAATTTCATCACCTACTTTTTTATTTAAAGCAGGAATAATTCTTACTGCAGTTGTTTTCTGATTTATCATACCAATAGCAGCTTCGTCTGCAATAATTGCAGAGATTGTTGCAGCAGTTGTGTCACCTGGAACTGCAATCATATCAAGACCAACAGAGCACACACAAGTCATAGCCTCTAACTTATCTAAAGTGAGAACGCCTTTGTGAACTGCTTCAATCATACCTTCATCTTCTGAAACAGGAATAAATGCACCTGAAAGACCACCAACTGAAGAAGAAGCCATAACGCCACCCTTTTTTACAGCATCATTAAGAAGTGCTAATGCTGCAGTAGTACCGTGAGTACCACAGGTCTCAAGTCCCATTTCTTCTAAAATTCTTGCAACCGAGTCACCCACTGCAGGAGTTGGTGCAAGGCTCAAGTCAACAATGCCGAATTCTGCATTAAGTCTCGAAGATGCTTCACGAGCAATAAGCTGACCCATTCTTGTGATTTTAAACGCAGTCTTTTTAACAGTTTCTGCAACAACGTCAAATGGTGCCCCCTTTATGCCTTTTAAAGCATTATAAACAACACCAGGACCAGAAACGCCAACGTTTATTGCACACTCTGGCTCACCTACGCCGTGAAATGCACCAGCCATAAACGGATTATCTTCAACTGCATTACAGAACACAACAAGTTTTGCACAACCTAAACCATCATTATCTTTTGTTTTTTCTGCCGTATCTTTAATTATGTTACCCATAAGTTTTACGGCATCCATATTTATACCGGCTTTTGTTGAGCCGACATTAACTGAAGAACAAACAAAATCAGTTTGAGCCAAAGCAGATGGAATAGAGTTAATAAGTCTTCTGTCACCTATTGTAAAGCCTTTTTGAACAAGAGCAGAAAAACCTCCGATAAAATTAACACCACATTCTTTTGCGGCATTATCCATAGCCTTAGCAAAAATTGTGTAATCTTCTGTTTCACTACTTTCAGCAGCAATTGCCATAGGTGTTACAGAAATTCTTTTATTTATAATGGGAATACCCATTTCCTTTTCAATTTCTTCGCCTGTTTTTACAAGATTTTCTGCATACTTTGTAATTTTATCATACATCTTTGTAGCAGAAATTTTAGCATCAGGATGACCACAATCCCTTAAAGAAATACCCATAGTAATCGTACGGATATCAAGATGCTGTTCATCAATCATATTTAAGGTTTCAAAAATTTCGTGTTGATTAAGCATTTTTTCACCTCATATTCTGTGCATAGCATCAAAAATATCTTCACGCTGAATACGGATATTAACGCCGAGTCTTTCGCCCTCTTTATCAAGAATATCAACAAGCTCTGAAAAACTTACGTTTGCATTTTTAACATCTACCAACATATTCATAGTAAACATATCTTTTAAAATTGTCTGGTTAATATCTAAAACGTTTACGTTTGCTTTTTCAAATGCAACACAAACACCAGCCATAATTCCTACCCTGTCTTTACCAATAACTGTAACAATAGCGTTCATAGTTGACCCTCACTTTTATAAAATACAAATTAATATTATCATATTTCTTTAATTATTACAATAAAAAAATGGATACACTTTAAAAATTAAAGTGTATCCATTTTTACTATTCGAGGCATAGTCGCCGAAATCAAGCACCTTTTAAAATTGTTCAGTAATCAACAATTTTATGCTATCCAACCATAAATGGTATCAAATATAGACAATCCACCTAAAAGCTTAACAAGTGTATCTGGAATCATACTTGCAAGGAAGCCGAGGTCTGTGAATTTCTCACCATCTGATTCTGCTACGCCTTCATAGTCGAGCATAAATGCCTGAGTATAAACAATACCGCCTTCACCGAAAATCTCAGCTCTTACGTAATTGCCAAGCTCTCTTTTATGGTCATCGAGGTCAATGCTGTTACCTGTTGCAATAGTTTTGCCGTTTGCAATCCAACGGATATTTTTAGCACCTGCAGTAACAAGTGTGATTGTATCACTACTCTGGTCAACTGCAATAGCAGTAACTCTTGGGGCTTCTACATCTTTTGGTGCTTCATATTTTGCAGTTGCATCTTCTTGTTGCATAGCTTTAAGCTGTTCGCCAAGCTTAACTGCAGTAGGGTCAATGCTTTCTACTAAATAATTTGCAATCTCTGCAATTTCAACAGGATTACCTAAATTTTTACTACAAGCAAAGAATGAACCTTTTTCCATACATTCTCTTAAGTTATCTGTTGTAAGTGAAGGCATAACCATTTCTGTGTAGCCTGTGAAAACCGCATCAGTTGAGTGAGCATCTGAAGTAGCAATAGCTAAAACGTTTCTGCCGGTTGGGGTAACTCTCTGAAGAAGAATATCCCAGAGCTTTCTGTCATAACGAGTTCTACCATCACCCTTACTGTTAATATCAATACCAATGCAAGAATCATAATTTATAAGAAGACTTGCAAATTTATCAATGTAATAGCCATACATACCCTTGCCCTCGTTATAAGCATCCTCAGTAGAATCCTCATCACGAGCACCTGTATATTCACCAGGGTGGTTAATAACTGAAAGACCGCCCATTTCGTGAACATTTTTAATAGGTGTTTCGTAGTCACTTGTACCACCTAACAAACCGTGACCATAATCTACAAACCAGCTATTAACGTGAGCATTGTTAAGTGAACTTGGGTTATTTTCAATACCGTAAGGCACTCTTAACATACTGTGAAGTTTAATTCCGGATGAAGTAGTCTGTGTATAATAGCTACCGCCCTTTTTTGTTTCAAGTGAGTAAGTGTTACCATTAGCAGCCTCTCCACCTTTTGATTCAAGTGGAACAATATCGCCCGCTCTGCCTTTGAATAAATCAATGAAAATTTCCATAGCAGGAATAACTGATTGACGAGTCCAGCCGTAATCAACAACGCCGTGGTCTGTAACTGCAGCAATATCAAAACCATATTCATATTGTTGCTCTAACATATCCTTTAATGTGTCAGTACCATCACTTGCAGTTGTGTGATTATGAAGGTCTGCTCTGTATTGCTTATCTGTAAGCCAGTTTACATCTTCATAAGGATTGATTATTGTGTAATCTATTCCTGTATCTGTATCACCTGCAAAAGCAACAGTTGAATAGCTTACCATTAAAAGACAAACAGCCATAAAAACAGCAATTATCTTTTTTGTCTTTTTCATAATTAACGCCCCTTTTCAAAAAAATAACTATAAAAACAACTATTTTATTATAATACATTATTATATAGCACATATTGTTAATTTTCAACGATAATATTGACCGAATTTGAAGTTAATTATATGTGCAAAAAAGCGACTGTCAGTTTCAATTCTGACAGTCGCTGTTCTTTTATTTTTTTAATTCATCTCTAATAGAAATTTTTTCTAACGCTTCTTCTCTTGTGATTTTGCCGTTATTACAATCAATCATAACTTTAACATCTTCATCTTTGAGTTTATAGAAGTGCCATATAATACCAGCAAAAATAAGACCTATTGTCGGAATCATTACAAAAATGAACCACAAGCCGTTAAGAGTAAAGTCTGATTGCACTACATTTTGTTCAGCTAAATCCTTGAAGCTTTCTGCGTTAACCTCTTTCCAACCAAAGAAGCCGAGTAAAAACATACCGAGAGACCCTGCAAGAGCAGACGCCATTTTAGTAACAAACGTCTGAATTGCAAATGTGATACCTTTTGCATCAATACCTGTTTTAAACCTTCCATACTCTGCACAGTCAGGTGTGAACATAAATATCATAATACCCTGAATACCCAAAGGCACTGCACGAAGTAACGTTGTAATTATAAAGAGCACCACGTTCTGATAGCCAACGAACCAGCTGATTGTACCAAAAATTACTGCTGCCCAGTTGCTTATAATAAAGATTTTACGTTTACCATATTTTTCAACTAATTTTGGTACGAAGAGTGAAGCTATAAATACAGGAGCACCAGCAACTGCAAGAACAAGAAGGCTGAATCTTTCATCGTGGAATAAGTAATATGACGTGAGAAGACTCATAGCAATCATAACGTTAAAGCCACTCTGGAAGAAGTAACCACCATAATAAATGAGCAAATATTTATTCGAGAATAAGTATTTGAGCATTTTTCTTACAGTAAACTGCTCTTCATCAACAGTTGTAAAACGTTCTTTACCATTGATGCACACAGGAATCATTGTAGCAAATGCAACAACACTCACAATCGCCGCTGCAACACCAAAGCTGAGACCAATGCCTTGACCTGTTACAATTGTAGGTATAATTGTTGCAATACCACTACCTACGCCTGACCAGATGCTCTTATAAGAAATTATTGAAGTTCTTTCATCAAGATTATCTGTCATAACTGTAACCATACCGTGTATAGGCACGTCACAAAGAGTGTAAACAGTATCCCATATAAGATAGAATATAGCAAACCAGAGAAGCTTCACCACTTCCCCTGCACCATTTGGAATCATATATAAAAGTGCTGTTGCAAGAGGAATTATTGGTAAAGAAATTTTAAGCCACGGCAAAAACTTCTGTTTACTTTTGAATTTTGCTTTGTCAAAAATACAGCCGAAAACAGCATCGTTAATTGCATCCCATATTTTAACAATAAGCATTACTGTACCTGACTTCACAGGGTCAACACCCTGGAATAAAAGGTATGTAGTCAGAAATGACGTTATCATAGTATAAATCATATTCTGACCAGATAAATACAAATAATAGCTTTTTCTTTCTTTGTTAGAAGTACACCAATTAGCCGGTGTATAGCTTAATTTACTCAAAAGATTTTTCAACAAAAGCCCCCCTTTTAATCTGCCTTATCTGTTGATTCAGTTTTTTCAGTTGTTTTTCTTGCAACAACCCAGGCATTAGGCAAATATCTGCCTGTTGGCATATTTGTTGATGGTTCATTTATAATCTCACCTTCATAAGCCAAAGTAGAAGATGAGCCGCCATCACAAGCACCAGCGTTAACTGCGCCATACATTTCTAAAACGTCTGCACAGTCACCCATAGTAGCACCTAAAGAATAGCCAACCTGTCTGCCATCGACAACGAAAATCATTACCACGCCGTTTTCAGCCTGACCGATTACAGTACGTGGTTGAAGTCCCCAGCCCGACGAACCTTCAATAACCTTATCGCCATTTATAATTAAAGCCGGATGATATTGGAAAGCATCTCTAAGACCACGTTCTTCCCAATCTGAAAATTCACCAACAATAAGTCTGTCATTTTCATCGAAACCTACTGTAATATATTTAGAAGAATAGTTGCCCCAGTATTCACCCTGAGCTACACATTGAGCAGTAACAACACCGCCGACACTCGTTCCTCCCGGGTCGTGGAAGCCTGAAGCATTAGATGCAATAACCGCATCTTCTTTTTCAAGGTAATCACAAATAAACTCGCCACGAGAGTTTTTATAATCGGTTGTAGAAATATACACTCTTGACGGGTCATCTATTAAAACGAGGCGACCCACATAATTTGAAGTTACAACCTTTAAAACAACTATGCCTTCTTCTATATCATTTATAAGAACTTCGTTGCCGTGCTTATCTTTTTCACCTACAACAAGGTCTTTCTGACCTAAAATATCTTTTTCCTCTTCTTCTTTTTTAATGTCCGTATGACCTATATCTTTTATATCCACCTGTGCATCCATTACTTCTTTTATAAGATACTCAGGGAAAAATGACGTTGCAAGCCATTTGTGCTGGTCAGTTGTCATTGCGGTTTCAATCCATATATTACGCCATTTTGTAATAAATGGTACGTTACCAAAAATAACGAGTGCATACATTGAAATGAAAACTGTTACCATAATAACAAGTGCTGTGAGCACCTTTATAATAACACCACTTTTATCCTTTTTGCGTTTCTCTTTTTGAACCTTTTCTGGTCGTTCACGCCTTATTTCAACCTTTTCAATTGGTCTGTATTGTGGTGGTGCCGGCTTTCTTTCTTCTCTTACCGGTCTGTTATATTGCGGTGCCACTGGTCTTTGTTGTGCCGCTGGTCTTTGTGGCGTCACTGGTCTTTGTTGCGCTCTTTGCTGTGCCGCATTTTGCCTTTCTATAGAAGCACCATTTCTTACAGGTGGTGTCCTCGATGGCACAGATGGTCTTTGTGGTGAAGCAGGTCGTTGTGAAGCAGTCTGTCTTGGTGTAGAAACAGCCTGCTGTTGCTTTGCATAATTTCTCATTCGCTCTGCTTCAAAAGAACGATTTTTCAGGGTATCGACCAGTATTTCTTCCTCTTCTGTTAATTCAACCATTTTGCCACCACCTTTCAAAAAGTATTATCAGTTTGTTATTGTATCACATTGTTTTCCTTTTTTCCATAGTAAATGAGAAAATTAATATAATATTTATTAATTTGGCGTTTTATGGGTTGTTTGTGCAACTGTGCCAACTATTTATTTACTTTTTTGTATATCATAACGCCCCTTTTTACATTGTAAAACCTCTCTCATTTATGATATAATTATAGTATTGTAATTTGAATACAGGAGTTGAGAAAATGAATCTCAAAGAAAAAGCTACCGGGCTTATTTCTAACGTTAAAGAACATTGGAAAACCCCAGCTAAAGGCAGATATATGCCTTACAAAGAAATTGCCGCTTATTCCGGCGGTGGTATTGGTGCCTATATGATTATAACTATGGGCTCTGCTTGTCTTTTAGCCGCGAATAACACATTACTTTCAAGCACCCTGGGTATTGACCCTTTGGATATGTACGTAATGTATGTTATTGCAGTACTTGCAAACATTCCTTTAACAGGTATTCGTGCAAATATTATAGATAACACCCGTAATAAAGCTGGTAAATACCGCCCATACATAGTTACAATGGCACTTCCTGCCGCAATTATTTGTAATATTTTAGTCTGGTTCCCTTATGCTAAGCTCTCAGACTGGTTAGGCGACGGAATGATTTTTGGCGAAACCAAAGCTTATGTTGCAAAATGTGCAATTATTATGGTGCTAAACCTCTTCCTTCATTTCTTCTATTATTTCTTCTACGATGCTTACGAAAACCTTATTCACGTACTCTCACCAAACTCGCACGAACGAAGCGACGTTGCTTCAATAAAGAGTATTGTTTACTCATTCGCTCCAACAATAGTAAACCTTTTCACTCCTATTATTGCAGAAAACTTGTTCCATTCAAACACAACTGATATTCGTGTTTATAGATTTATATATCCAATTCTTACCGTAGGCGGTTTACTTCTTTGTATGATTGTTTACAAGCATACAGAAGAAAAAATTGTTCAAGCAAGAACTCACATTGTTCAGATTAAGTTTATAGATGCTATTAAAGCAGTTGCTAAAAACAAATATTTCTGGATTATTTCACTTGCCGGTTGGATTGGCTTCCTTGAAAGTGCTTACTCCAACATTATGTTCTGGCTTTATAATTACGGTGGTGCCTGTTCTGGTAATGCCTACAGCTTACTTGTTACTCTTTATGGCAACGCTTCACTCTGGGGTATGCTCTTAGCCCCATTCTGTATTAGAAAATGGGGTAAAAAGAGTGTTTTAGTAGTTACTAATATATTCAATATCGTCTTTATTTTAATGATGTTACCTTTCACAAACGAAATCCATAATTTAACTATCTGGCTTATTATGGGCTGTCTTTATCTCAATGCTTTTATGGGTTCATTTGCTCATATTTTGAACCCTGCTATTCAGGCAGATATACGTGACTATCAGCAATACAAAACAGGTGAAAGAATTGACGGTGCTTTCGCAGTAGTTACAACTATCGGTACTGTTATTGCACTTATCACATCTTCAGTTTTACCAGCTATTTATGAAAAAAGTGGTCTTACAAAAGGAAATGCTGCAAAAGTCACTTCTGACCCAGAAATTCTTTCACGAGTTTTAGGTGACGGCAAAACAACTGTAGGTCAAATCCTTGCACAACAATTAGAAAATGGTCAAGATAACTACAACAATGCACTTTCTGCTCTTTATGACCCTGATATTCTTTTATCTCTTATTAAAGTTCTTATTGTTATTGCGGCTGTTGGTGCTTTAATGAATGTTATTCCTTACATCTGGTATGACTTCAACGAAAAGAAACAAGAATCAGTTATTCGTGTTCTTAAAATAAGAGCTATGTTTGAAGATTATGGCAATGGTATTCTTAACGACGAAAAGCTCGTTGAAGGCATTGACATTATCCGCAACTCACAAGAAACAGCAACTCTTTCACCAAAAGCAATCAAGAAAAAAGATTACAAGGGTAAAGAAGGCAAAAAAGCATATAAAGAAGCTATTAAATACAACGACGAAATTGAAATTGCTCAATTTGTATGTGATGAATTAAATAAATTCTCAACACCAGCTTATAAATTAGCCTTAGCAGAAAATACAAAGGTTTATTCTGCAGGTCTTAACAGTCTTTTAAGCCTTGATAAAGCAACTATTAAATCAGAAATTGCTATTGCAAAAGCCTTACCAAAAACTTCCGAAGAGGAAAAAGAAACAAGAAAGCTTGCTATAGAAATCGCAAAGAAGAAAATGGCTTCTTATAAAGCAATAAGCAAACATTTTGCTGGTACTGGCGATATTGTTGCACCTGATTTTGAAGCACTTGAAAATTGCTTTGATACAGAGGATAAATGTGACGACACACTCAAAGCTCTCTACCTCGATTTACAGCAGGCTAAAAAATCCAAAGATTCTGCTAAAGCTAATAGTTTAAAAGCAGAAATCAAAACAATGCAAGGTAAAAAGAGAGCCTGCAAAAAAGCAACAAAAGCAGAAACAGACAAACACGCTTACTTCAATCGTGCTGCAAAGGTTTATTTAGATGCAGAAAAGCTCATAAAACAACAAGAAAATTACAGCCATCTCGAAGAAATTTTCAATATGTACGATGAAGCAAAACAAAGAGTAGAAGCTTAAAATTAAAAAACGACTCGGTTTAATCATCTGATTAAACCGAGTCATTATTTTTATTACAATTTCATTCTGCCTCAATTAAGGTGACATTACCATCAAGCAAATCCTGAACAGAAACTTTTTTAAAGTAATTATTTATAAGATTATCTACGCTTATCCACATACCTTTTGTTTTGCAAACGTCTGCCCTGTTGCAGAAATTATCGCCACAGTTAATACACGCAACAGGCGAAAGGCTACCTTCTGTAAGATTAAATATTTCATAAATTGAAATATCCTTAGCATCTCTTGCAAGTCTGTAGCCACCGGACATACCACGCTGACTTCTTAAAAGATTGCCCTTTACAAGTGTTGCAACGATTGTTTCAAGGTATTTAAGAGAAACGTCCTGACGCTTTGAAACCTCTGAAAGAGCCACAAAACCATCGCCCTGATTCTGAGCTAAATCTATAAAAATTCTTAATGCATATCTGCCTTTAGCGGATACCATCATAAACAATCAGACCTTTCAAACATTTTTGCATAGAGTGCATATCTGGTTCGAACACGCTCACTCTAAAAAATTACATTTCGCCAAATCCAGCACCATCAAAGAAGAAATAGAGCAAATCACTTATAATTTTAAATACTGTTGTAAGATAGTCATTAAATTCAAGACCGCCTGAATACTCTTTTTCTTCGCCATAAAGAACTTCGTTACGAACATCATAAAAATACTCTTTTGCAGCCTCAAATTCATCTAAATCAACATTTGTATTATCAAGTGCTGCTTCGCCACGAGCAATTGCATTTTCAAGCTTTGCTCTGTCAGCAGGTGATAAATTGCTCATATCTGCATTTTTAGTTTCTTCAAGGTCTTTCATAAAGGCCTTTGATTTACGACCGACATTAAACTGAGGGAATCTGTCAGCATAAGTGTAAACATCTTTAAAGTTTTCATCTACAAGAAGCTCAGAAACGAGTTTCATAATAACATCGTTAGAGCCTGTGCTCTCGTGGTTCTGATTGTAGAAATAGAATGTTGTGCAAGGAAGGAGACCTGTGTTAGCATCAACTATATTTCTTGGATCAGAGTGGTCGTGGTTAGGATTTGTGCAGTTATTAACTGTACGAACGTAATCCTTTGGAAGCTCTTTACCAACACCAACACTGTAAGCACCCATTGATGTAGAATCGAGCTGAATAATACCATCGGCATTCACATCATCCCAGGAATCAACGATTTCATAAAGCGGAACGTTATAGTCAACTATGTCAAAGATTTCAACGCCCTGAGCCTTAGCCTCTAAAATGTTAGCATCAGAATTTTTCTGTGCTTTATAGAACCAATCTGTCTGCTCACGGATAATCTTAGTTGAATCATCCATTAAGTACATCTCTCTGCAAGGCTCATAGTTACCTGATGGAACTAATCCCCACATAAGAGTTGAATAACGCATATAATCGTTAACCAAGTCGTATGCTACTATATCAAGAATTGTGTTAAGGTCTGCATTAGGGAAGATACGAAGAACAATGTTAACAAGGTAACCTGCCATTTCATCTGCACCCATAAGTGCTGGCATCATTTCGCTGTAAAGCTCAACGTTATCATCAAGGAGACCATACTGATAAATTTCACCAACTAAAAGTGAACCATCAAGTGCTGGAATAACATAAACAATTCTGTTTACATCGTCTGCGATATTTCTACCGTTGTCTTTATAGAGTTGCATAACAGCATTTGTTACAGAACCGCCCTGGCTTATAGGTGCTAAGTTAACCTTGTCTGAGCCAGAATCTTTTTTTACAAACTGAATGAAATCATAAAGCTCCTCAGCAGTATCCTTCATATTGCCTAAAGAAGCGTATGAGAAAACATAAAGATTTTCTTCGCCAGCCATATCAATATATTTATTAAGAGGAAGCTGGTCTAATATGTATTCTTTATCGTGCTTACTTAAATCCTTGAATGAATCGTAATATTTAGTAGCGCGAACGTCGTTTATAAATTGACCATTTTCATCGCATTTTAATCTGCCCATAAGAGCATCACCTAAAATGCCTGAAAGTGCTTTTGCTGCCTTTTGGTCCTTATCCTCCTGAGAAATAAGAAGCTTACTTATAGGAACAAGGGCATCTGTAAGTGCAACACCTACAATTTCCATTGTGTCACCCATAAAAAATGGTGCTTCTAAATCTGTTGCTTTTCCATCTTCATAATATTTAGTTTCGCTCTGGAAAAGACCTGGAACAATAATACTTGGAACAACTTTGCTGTTGTCAACTGCACTTGCAGCAACAGCAAATGTTGTTGAAAGCATTACTATTGCCATTATTAAAGCTAATACTTTTTTAGTTTTTTTCATTTAACTATCTCCTTTGTTTGAGGCAGCGATGATTATCGTCACCTTAAGATATACCTATACAAAGTTATTTTATCACAAAAATTTGGAATTTGCAATTGTTTTTATGCAAAATCACCCTGATTTATTCAATCAGGGTGACTTTTTTATTTATTATATTCAAATTCTGTTGTATAAGTACCACTTACGAACTCATATTCTTCATCATCAAGATAGAGTGTAGCGTGGCTTCCGTCCGGAATTGTGAAAGAGAATTCGCAGAGATTACCCTCACCTTTATATTCCCATGAAGAAATAATTTCACCGTTCTTTGTTAAAATTCTTGCTTTAGCGTAGCCTAATTCTTTATTTGGTCTTGGCTCGAAAATAATGTGCTTGTAGCCAGGTTCGTTTTCGTCTGGGCGAATACCTGCAACTGTGCTGAACATCCAGTCACCAACTGCACCGTATGCATAGTGGTTAAATGAATTCATTTCAGGGGTTGCAAAGCTTCTGTCAGGCTTCATACCATCCCAGCGCTCCCACATTGTAGTAGCACCCATTTTAACTGAGTAAAGCCAAGACGGGAATGTATCTTTAAGTAAAAGCTTATATGCTAAATCTGTTCTTCCGATATCCTGTAAAACGTGAAGAAGATAAGGTGTGCCAACAAAGCCTGTCTTTAAGTGACCACATTCTTCAATATCTTTAACTAATTTTTCTGCTTCTCTTTCTCTGTTATCTGTAAGATTAAAGTAAAGCGCTAAAACATTTGCAGTCTGTGTTTCGTGTTCTACTTTACCTGTATTAAGATAATGCTTTCTGTATTGTTCTACAATTACAGGGTACATTTCTTCATAATAAGATACATCCTTACCTATTGCCTTACCCATTTTAATTAAAAGACTTGTTGTATAAGCATACATGGCAGTTGCAATTAAATCGTCATCTGTAAAACCACCTGTTGCTTCATCGCCTGCATCAAGCGAAAGCCAGTCACCAAAGTGACCGCCTTTGTCCCAGAGACCTTTTTCCGAGCCTTGTGTTTCGATAAACTTAAGCCAGTTAGTCATTGAATCCCATTGTTCTTCAATAATTTTTGTATCGTTATAAGCTAAATACATCTGGTAAGGAACAATAATAGCGGCATCACCCCACGCAGCAGAGCCGTCACCCTCCCATACTGCAGGAACAACGTGACTTACAGAACCATTTTCTATCTGGTCCGCTGCCAAATCGTGAAGCCATTTTCTGAAGAATTTTTGAGTATCGTAGTTTATAGATGCAGTTCTTGCGAAAACCTGAGCATCACCGGTCCAGCCCAATCTTTCATCACGCTGTGGGCAGTCAGTAGGAACATCAAGGAAGTTACCTCTCTGACCCCATACAATATTTTCATATAGTTGTTGTAAATCTTCGTGACCACAGGCAAAGAAACCTGTGCGTTTCATATCTGAGAATACTACAATCGCAGTAAAATTCTCCAATTTTATTTCATCATCATTAAAACCGATAAGTTTAATATATCTGAAGCCCTGGAATGAGAAATGTGGTTTGTAAACCTGCTCTACCCCATTTGATGTTACTTCAATTTCACACTTCGCACTTCTTAAATTTTCTGTATAGAAGTTACCATCCTTATCTAAAAACTCTGCGTGTTGTAACATAAAGGTAGCGCCTTTTCTTGCAGGAACAACCCATTCTACATAACCAGTAATTTCCTGCTTGAAGTCAATTACTTTTTCGCCCTTTGGTGTAGTGATGAGCTCTACTGCATCGAGTCGTGCCATTTCACGAGTTTCTTCACCCTCAGTTTCAATGAGAATTTTTTTATCAACAGGAACTTCTTTTACAGTAAATTTATCTTCACATTCTACTGTAAAATCTACTTTTTCACCATTATAAATATCTGAATAAAGAATGTTACTCTTCATACATTCCCAGGTTTTGTCTGTTGTGATTACTTCAACTGTATCATCTTCATACTCAACAGTTAAAGCGGCAATAACCGCAATTTCAGTTGCCTTTAAAAATGGTAGTTCTTCATTTTTTCTGTTATGAAAACGTCTGCCGACACCTACCGCAATATCTATTGTGTTACATTCTTCAAGATATTTTGTAACATTGTAAGTCTGATATTGTAAACGGGTTTCGTAACTTGTCCAGCCTGGTGCAAAAATGAATTTACCAACTCTATTATTGTTGATATGTACTTCATAAAAGCCTAAAGCACTAATGGAAAGTGTAGCTTTTCTAATAGCCTTATCTGCCCAGAAAATTTTTCTGAACACAGGACAAACTGTGCCTAAATCTTCATTTTGTCTTATAAATTGAGCGTTAAAAATGTTGTCCATAATTTTTTCTCCTTAAGAGTGAATGTATTGACATTATATATTTAAAAATATATACTTATCTTATTATATTTCAAGAAAAAAGACAATAGTATTGAGGTAATTTATGAAAAATCTTTCAGATATAAATGTTATTCGTTCTGTAATGGCAAAGCACGGTGTAACATTCAATAAAGGCTTAGGGCAAAACTTTCTTGTTGACCCCGATATTTGTCCTAATATGGCTGAAAATGCAGACTTAGATGAAAACACGTGTGTAATTGAAGTTGGTCCCGGAGTTGGTGTTCTTACCGCAGAGCTTGCAAAAGTGGCTGGCAAGGTTTTAAGCTTTGAATTAGATGAAAGACTTTTACCTGTATTAGATGAAACCTTAAAAGAATTCGACAACATTGAGATTATAAATCAGGATATTATGAAGGCTGATTTAAAAGCGATAATTGAAGAAAAGTGCAAGGGTATGAAGATAGCCGTTTGTGCAAATCTCCCATACTACATCACTTCCCCTATTATAATGATGTTTTTAGAAAGCAAATTGCCTATTACTTCAATTACTGTTATGGTTCAGAAAGAAGCGGCAGACAGGCTTTGTGCAGAAGTTGGCTCTCGTGATGGCGGAGCGGTTACTATTGCGGTGAATTATTACGCAGAAAGTGAAATTCTCTTTTTTGTTCCAAAGGATTCGTTTTTACCACCACCAAAAGTTGACAGTAGTGTTATTAAATTAACTTTAAGAGATAAACCACCTGTTGAAGTCAAAAACGAAGAATTTTTCTTTAAAGTAGTAAAAGCAGCTTTTTCTCAAAGAAGAAAAACCGCTGAAAACTCAATCAGTGCAGGGCTTTCTATTCCTAAAGCAGAAGTAAAAGATGCTTTAGAAAAGGCTGGTCTTTCAGCTACTGTAAGAGCAGAAAAAATGACAATGGAAGACTTTGCAACTCTTTCAGAAATACTTGAAAAGTAGGTCTTTGTATGAAAATCCTCTCATTTGGTGAAATTATCTGGGACGTTTACGAAACAGAAAAATTCATAGGTGGTGCACCGCTTAATCTTGCGGCACACTGTAGCAAACAGGGCGCAGATAGCTTTATGCTTTCTTCTGTCGGTAATGATGATTTAGGCTATTCTGCCTTAGAAATAGTTAATAATTTTAATGTAAAAACCAATTTCGTTTCTATAAATGAAGAAAAAGAAACCGGCAAATGCATTGTTACTCTTAATGAAAACGGTGTTCCTTCTTACAACGTTTTAACTGACGTTGCTTATGACTACATAAAAGCACCTGAGAATATAAATAATTCTAAGTTTGATGTTTTTTGTTTTGGTACATTGGCTTTAAGAAGTAAAGAAAACCTTGAAACTGTAAAATCAATTCTTAAAAATAGCAATATAAAAAAGATTTATTGCGATATAAATATACGACCGCCATTCTTTTCTGATGAAACAATTTTATTTGCCCTGAGCAATGCAAATATTTTAAAAATCAGTGATGAAGAACTCCACTTTGTTACAGAAGCGTGTGGCTTAAAAGAATTAGAAGATATTGCAGAAATTTACAAAAATCTTGAATTCATTTTACTCACACAAGGCGAAAATGGAGCAACTGTCTTTGATTGCAAGAATAAAAAAGAATATTCACAAAAAGCACCAAAAACAAAAGTTGCTTCTACAGTTGGTGCTGGTGACAGCTTTGGTGCTACGTTTATTTGTGAATATTTCAAGACAAATGATATCGAGAAAAGTCTTAAAAAGGCTACTCAAATAAGCGCTTTTGTTGTTTCTAAAAAAGAGGCTATTCCAGAATATTAATAAAGGAGTTAAAAATATGAAATTTGGTATTTACTATGCTTATTGGGAGCACGAATGGGGCGGAAACTTCGTTCCATACATTGAAAAAACAAAAAAATTAGGTTTTGACGTTTTAGAAGTTGCTTGTGGTGCATTCCACTTAGAAAATGACGATTACTTTAAAGAGCTCAAGAATGTTGCTGATGCTAACGGAATGTTGCTCTCTGGTGGTTATGGCCCAAGACCTGAGCACAATCTTGCTTCACCTGACAGTTCAGTGGTAGAAAACGCATTGAAATTCTACAGCGATATTTTCAGAAAAATGGAAATCGCGGGAATTGACCGTATCGGTGGCGCTCTTTACTCTTACTGGCCAGTTGATTTTAAAGGTGGATTTGACAAAGCTGCTGACACCGAAAGAAGTATTAAAAATATGAGAAGACTTGCAGATATTGCTGCTGACCACGGCATTACTCTCTGTATGGAATCTCTCAACAGATTTGAAGGCTATATGATTAACGAGGCTTATGAAGACGTTGACTATGTTAAAGCAGTTGACAAACCAAACGTAAAATCAATGCTCGATACATTCCATATGAATATTGAAGAAGATTCTTTAGTTGATGCAATCCGTCTTACAAAAGGTACTCTCGGTGCATTCCACGTGGGCGAACCTAACAGACGTTGCCCTAACAAAAACAGCAGAATCGACTGGTATGAAATAGGCAGAACTCTTAAAGAAATCGGTTATGACGAATATGTTGTTATGGAGCCATTTGTTCTTATGGGTGGTCAGGTAGGTAAAGATATTTCTATCTGGCGTGATATGTCAAAGGGCAAAACAATGGAAGAAATTGACCTTGATGCTAAAAACTCAGTTGAATTTTTAAGAGAAGCATTTAAATAAAAATTTACAGGGATTAGAATTCATTAATTCTAATCCCTGCTTTTTTATTCTTCAACTTCTAACTGAAAACCTAAAATTTCATCAGCTTCTGTGCCGTCAATTACCTCAACACCTTTAAGCTTTTTCTGAATTATATCGTTACGTTTTTGGGCTTCATCAAGAGTTTTACCAGCTTCATCAATCTTTTTCTTTGCTTTTTCTAATACTGTACCAAATGTATTGTACTGTGATTTTGCAACAGATAAAAGAGTTCTTACTTCGTCCGCTTTTTCGTTTATAGCAATAGCCTTAAAGCCCATAGCAAATGAATTAAGAAGTGCAGTAATTGTTGTAGGACCTGCAATCATAATATTTTCTTGTTGCATTTTTTCAACAATACCATTTTTAGAAGAAACTATTTCTGCATAAAGACCTTCTGTTGCAAGGTAAAGAATTGCAAACGGCGTGGTCTTTGGTGGCTCTATATATTTTTTAACGTCCTTAGCTTCAGCTAAAACTCTGTCTTCAAGTGCTTTTCGTGCTACTCTTATGAGTTCAGCATCACAAGAATCAGTAGCATCACAAAGTCTCACATAGTCTTCCATTGGGAATTTTGAGTCTATTGGCAAATAAATTACTTCATCTTTGTTTTCACCACTCGGAATTTTAACTGCAAATTCTACACGCTCACCATTAGTTTTTGGTGAGTAGTTTTTTACATACATTCCAGGAATTGTCTGGTCTAACAAAGACTCTAACTGAACTTCTGCCCAAGTACCACGTGCTTTAACGTTTGTAAGCACTCTGTTTAAAGATGTAACGTTATTTGTAACACCTTGTGAAAGCTCTTTCATTTCACCTAAAGATTTATAAACGTTTTCGAGCTGTTCAGAAACAGTTTTAAAAGAAGAATTAAGCCTTGTTGTGAGAGTAGAAGTCAATTTTTCGTCAACTGTAACTCTCATTTCTTCGAGCTTCTTTTCGTTACTTTCTTGAAGCTTTGCAACAGACTCAACTATAAAACGAGTTTGTCTGTCATTCTGCTCAATGTTATTCTGCCTTATAACATTAAGATTTTCTGTAATTTTTTCAGTCATATCAATACGACTTTTGTAGTTTTCTTCTCTTAAAGCGTTAAGTCTTGTGTCAACTTTTTCGAGTCCGTTTATTACGTCTTCACGTGACATTCGGCTTGCTTTTGACATTTCTTCACGATTGTGTCGAAGCTCGTCAAAAATTGCACTGTCATTTCTGTTTTTCTTTAAAGAAACAAGCAATGCAACACATACACCAAGTAAAATAATAATTACACTAAAAAGAACAAATAAAATCAAAATTGTGCTATCCATAATAAAATCCCTTTTTTATCTTTTATTTTTTACTCTCCCATAATAACACATTATGTGACCTATTTTAAGTACTTTTTGATAATTTTATTTTATTTTTTCTTGAATATACGCTTCAACTTCATTTATATCTATATTAAGTGCTACTGCAAATTCGGAATACAACTGAATTTCTGCTTGTTTCTGATAAACTTCGTCAACCTGCCAGAGCTTTCTTTTTTGCTCTGAGGCAATCTCTCTTTTTTTATATATTATCATAAGAAGCTCTATTAAATCTTTGCAATTATGATTTGAAATAATTGATTTATAATATTCAGAAAGTTCATTAGTGTTATCAAAATCCTTTGTTTCAACTTTTATTTCTGGAATCAAAGCAATTATTTTTTCTGCTTCTTCTTTTGAAATAATATGTCTTGTAAAAACCTTATCTGAATCCACAGGGTAATAAACAACACCTGAAGAAAAAGCTGGCTTCAAAACATAATAATCCTTGTTTTTATCAGCGTAGCTGATACCCTTTAATGTAGTAATATCTTCTACTTTATAAACACCCGCATTACCATAAACAATATAATCACCTTTTTTATACATAACAAAAACCATCCTGATAAAAAATAAAACGAGCAGGCAACCGGACTTACGTCGCTTATTGCACTACTCGTTGTTTTTTTATTATATCATATTTTTTTAATTAATGTAAGTAATTTTTTTCTTCCTTTCTTTTAAAACATATTGACATTCAAACTCTAATATGTTAGAGTGTAAATAAACTCTAACGCATTAGAGAGAAGGAGTAATCAATATGGAAACACCAAAAGTATTTGAAAGTGAATATCGTTTTTGCTTGATTTTGTGGGAACACGAACCAATAAAATCAAGTGAACTTGTTAATCTTTGTAAAGAGCAGTTGGGTTGGAAGCCTACCACTACATACACCGTTATCAAACGTCTGTCTGAAAGAGGTGTTCTAAAAAATGAAAACACAATTGTTTCTTCTTTAGTTTCAAAAGATGAAGTTCAGGCGTCAGAAATTAACGAAATGGTTGAAAAAAAATTTGAAGGTTCTCTGCCTGCATTTATAGCGGCTTTTACAAAACACCAGAAAATATCAGAAAAAGAAATTGATGAAGTACAGAAAATGATTGATAAATACAGAAAGGGAGAATGAATATGACCGAGTTCTTCATAACTGTAGTTAATATGAGCATATCTGCAGGGTGGGTTATTTTAGCCGTTCTCTTATTAAGATTACTACTAAAAAAAGCTCCTAAATGGGTTAATGTTTTACTTTGGGGTATTGTTGCAATACGACTCATTTGCCCATTTTCTTTTGAAAGTGCCTTAAGTCTTATCCCGAATTCTCAGACAATAAATCCAGAAGTAGCATTAAATCCCGCCGTTATAGACTCTGGTGTGTCTGTTATTGATAATGTTGTAAACCCTGTTATAAGTAATGCCACTATTACTCCAGAACCCGAAAAAGAACTTAACGTCTTTAAATTTATTATGCCATATTTAGCAGGTACATGGCTTGTTGGTATTATTTTACTTTTAATTTACACTATTATAAGTTACGTAAAATTAAAGAAGAAAATCGGAACAGCCGTTTTACTCCGTGATAATATTTATCAGAGTGAAGCAGTAGTATCACCCTTTGTGCTTGGGATTATAAATCCTAAAATTTATATACCTTTCAATATGAAAACACAAGATGTAGAACACGTTATTTCTCACGAAACAGCACATATCAAGAGAAAAGACCATCTGTGGAAACCACTTGGATTCTTAATTCTCACTTTTCATTGGTTCAATCCTTTAGTTTGGCTTGGTTATATTCTTCTTTGTCGTGATATTGAACTTGCCTGTGTTGAAAAAGTCATAAAAGCATTGAACACAGACCAAAGAGCAGATTATTCAGAAGCTCTTCTTAGTTGTAGCGTAAACAGAAGATTAATTTCTGCTTGTCCTGTTGCGTTTGGTGAAGCAAATGTGAAAAACAGAGTAAAATCTGTTTTGAATTATAAAAAACCTGCATTCTGGGTTATTCTTGTTGCTGTAATATTAAGTGTTGTCGTTGCAGTTTGTTTTCTTACAAATCCATTAACCCATAAAAATATAATAGAACGCAATGATACTGTTTTTACTGATTTTAATGGAGTTTATATCACTTTGAATTCAATTGAAGAAACAACTGATAATTCAAAGATATTCAATGTTGAATGGCATAACGAAACTTCTGCTGAAATCACCTATGGTGAAATGTTTTATATTGAATATAAAGATGGAAACAAATGGATTGATACAGCAACGCAGGAATTTGTTTTTCATTTAATTGGATTCCTTCTAAAACCTGATGAAACAAAAGAAGAAACATATAAGGCTCAATATAACGATATATCTGAAAAAGGAACATACAGATTGGTTGTGCCTTTTTCAGTTAATGGTAGCACCGAAGAATATAAAACCTGGGTTGAATTCGAATTAAATGAAATATCCACTACTCAAGAAAGAGAAAACATTGAAAAAGCTGTAGCCAAAGCGATACTTGATGATAATAAAATTAAGTATTATGATTTTGGCACAGAATGTGCAACAGAGGGTCATATTATTTATGGAACGGAATTTATTGACAATAAATGCAAGGTATATGTTTTAACAGATTATAGTCACTTTGGTTTTGAAAATGGATATTTTGTAGAAAAGGGTGGCGGTAGAGTTCCTGCAGTAATGACATTTGAAAAAACAACAGAAGACTATAAATTGCTAAACATTGATTACGTCGAAGATGGCACAAGATATCAACCTTCAATAGAGGAGATGTTCCCTAAAAAATATCAGTATCGTGTAATGTTTCCTACTGAAAAGGATTATGAAAACCTTTGGAATCAGAACAAAGCTTATGCACAGGCTTATTTAGATAAAATAGGTAGAACTGAAGAAATTTGTCGATATTCTGAGATTGAGCATATTCTTCTTACTGATGTCGGTATTTCTGTTGAAGTATCAAACAAGATACTTGAAAATAAGAACATTCCAAATTACAACTATGATTTAGGATATTTTGAGTCAGTTGAAGATGGAATAAGATATATTTACAGCAAATCTTATGATAAAGAGAAAAACAAAATCATTTGTTTAAAAGAAGTTTATGACACAAAAGAGGTTGTAGAAAAAATAGAAATTGATAGCTTAACAGGTGAAGTCATTTATATATCGAGCTATCCAACCCTGTCTCAATAAAATCTATAATAAAAAGGTGGATTGAATTAGTGTTCAACCCACCTTTTAATATTATTAAAATTTAAAATCACCACTCAACCTCAGATTGATGTGCAAATTTGATGATAGTTGGCATTTTACGATTCCCTAAAACATGGATTGATGTGGGAATTTGGTGTTATATGACCTTTTGCGAACCCCGTAGCGTAACTCCATCAAGGTTGGATTAATGCGTTATTTGTGCTTTAGTTCGTGTTTTTTATGCCCCGAAGCGTAGATTGAGGTGCAAATTTGATGATAGTTGGCATTTTACGATTCCCTGAAACATGGATTGATGTGGGAATTTGGTGTTATATGACCTTTTGCGAACCCCGAAGCGTGCAAGGGCACGTGAGTTAGGGTGAGCAAGAGGGCATAGAGCACAAATTCACCATCAAGCCTCTTCCCAGTTCATTGAGCACTTGACTGCCTTATGCCATCCTTTAAGCATTTTTTCACGCTTTTCGGTATTCACATTAGGAATGAAGATTCTGTCAACCTCACGGTCTGTTTCAATCTCGTCAAGATTTTTCCAGAAGCCAACTGCAAGACCTGCCATATAAGCAGCACCTAAAGCGGTTGTTTCAACAAGCTTTGGTCTGTTAACCTTAGCACCAGCCATATCCGCCTGAATCTGAAGCATAACGTTACTTACAGAAGCACCGCCGTCAACACGAATTTCTGAAATAATCATTTCGCTATCCTTTGCCATAGCTTCAATTAAATCGGTAACCTGATAGGTAATACTTTCAAGAACTGCTCTTGCAAAGTGTGCACGATTAGTGCCACGTGTTAAACCAACAATGCAACCACGTGCATACATATCCCAGTAAGGTGCCCCTAAACCTGTAAAAGCAGGAACTAAATAAATCCCGTTTGAATCCTCTACACTTTCTGCTAAGAAGTCACATTCAGATGGCTCAGAAATCATACGAAGCTCATCACGAAGCCATTTAATAACTGAACCTGCATTAAATGCACTACCCTCTAAGTCATAAGTAACTTTACCGTTTAAACCCCAGGCAATACCTTCAATAAGCTGATTTTGTGAACGGACTCTCTTGTCACCAGTATTCATAAGAAGGAAGCAACCAGTACCATAAGTGTTTTTAGCCTGACCCGCATTAAAGCAAGCCTGACCAAAAAGTGCAGATTGCTGGTCACCTATTGCACCACCGATTGGAATGCCTTTGAGTGAAGAAAGACCTGGTAAATTATCTGCAATTTCGCCATAAATTGCACTTGATTCTTTAACTTCTGGGAGCATACTCATTGGAATACCCAATTTATTACAGAGAGTTTCATCCCACTGAAGCTTTTCAATATCAAAAAGCATTGTACGTGAAGCATTACTGTAATCGGTAACATGTACTTGTTTATTTGTAAGGTTCCAGATAAGCCAGGTTTCAACTGTACCGAAGCAAAGCTTATTTTCATTAGCTAACGTCCTTGCTTCTGGAACGTTATCTAAAATCCATTTGATTTTTGTTGCAGAAAAGTATGCATCAATTAAAAGACCTGTATGCTCTTTAATATAAGGCTCTAAACCCATTTCTTTGAGTTTTTCGCAAATAGGAGCAGTTCTTCTGCATTGCCACACAATAGCATTGTAAACGGGTTTACCAGTATCTCTTTCCCACACGATAGTTGTTTCACGCTGGTTAGTAATACCAACAGCAGCGATTTCTTCAGGATTAATATTACCATTCTGTAAAGCAACCTGTAATGAGTGAAGCTGACTTTCCCAAATTTCATAAGGGTCGTGCTCAACCCAACCGCTTTGTGGATAAATCTGTGTAAATTCAAATTGTGCTTTTGATACAATATTGCCTCTTTTATCAAAAACTATTGTTCTTGAAGAAGTAGTGCCCTGGTCAAGTGCTAAAATGTATTTTTTCATACTTTTCACCTGTTTCACTTTTATTATTTTTGAGTAGGATGAGTAAAATCGATATAATCTACAGTATTTACTGTCTGATAATTAACCTCTTTAAGAGTAAAGAGCTTCTTTGTTTGTGCGCTGGCAATATAAACAGTTGTTTCATAACTGATTGAATATTTTAAAACTTCAGCTGTATTAACATCAAACTCAGCTGTTAAAACTGCATTTTTATAGTGAACTACTTCAGTTCCGTCTGCAACGCCAGAAAGAATTGCGTTAAGTGTTGTTTCAGTTGCACCTAAAAGATTTTCTGAATTAAACACCTTGCCGTAAGCTGAATCTAAAACCTCGCTCTTTTCAGCATCTGGTAATGCAATTGAAATTGTAATAACACCATTCTGACGGTTTGCATCATACTTTGCAGTTGCACCATAAACATCTGCAACACTTAATGCAGAAACATAGTTCTGACCCTCAACATTTATTTTATTTGTTGATGCAGTGCCCTGAACTACATAAAGGTCCTCTTCCTTCTGACTACCAACAGTTGAGAAAATGCCCTGTATTATTTCATCAGTATTTTCAGTTACAACACCTAAAAATGATGCTTCTTTGAATTCAAACTTCTTCATTTCAACATCACTTGTTTTGGTAAAGCCAAATTTTTCTTCTTTAATTCTATTTAAGTTTTTATTGAAGTATGAAACGAGTTCTTCTTTTGTTTCAAAAATACCGCCACCATTAAAGCCACTGAAAGCACCTGTTGGTTGAAGATTTATAAGACCTGCGGCACTTCTTAAAATTTTTCTCGCATCAAAAAGAGTTATAAACCCATCTTCATTAACGTCACAAAGCCTTCTTGCTTCAGCTGAAAGATTATCTTCAATACCAGCTGCAACTCTTAAAACGATAAGTGCATCACCTGTGGTAACCTTACCGTCACCATTAGCGTCACCCCACAAAGCACTTGCAGCATTTGTAGTAAGACCTATTGAAAAAATAGAAATTGTAATTGCAAGAACTAATACTAAGCTCAAAATTCTCTTTTTCATTTTTCCGTTTCTCCTTTTATTTTATTTCTTCTAAAATATTTTTCACTGAATCAAATATATAAGTTGGCTCAACGTCAGAAGCTTTTAAAATATCTTCATCTGTTTCACCTGACATTACAAGAATTGAGGTAACACCTGCATTCACGCCAGTTTTAACGTCAGTGTAAAGTCTGTCGCCTACCATTGCTATATTTTCATAAGGAGTATTGGTTTCCTTTTGTAAAATATCTATCATAGTTCTGTCTGGCTTGCCTAAAAATATTGGTCTTCTTTTCACAGCATTTTCGAACATATCTGCAAAGCTACCACAGTCTGGTAAATATCTGCCATCTTCAATAGGGCAAACCATATCAATATTTGTTGCATAATATTCAGCACCAGCATCTAAAAAGTCGCACACTTTTCTGATTTTTTTGTAATCTAATTCTGTGTCATAGCCTAAAAGCACTAAATCAGCATCTTCTTCAACTATATTAATATCATATTTAAGAAGTTCGTTTTTTAAAGATTCCGTTCCGCAGACATAAACTTTTTTGCCTTTTTTGTTATCTCTTAAAAACATCCCAGCTGCCATACCTGAAGTGAAAACATTCTCTTTTTCACAAGGGAAGCCTAACTTCTTCATTTTCTCGACATAATCATTTGCATTCTTTGAAGAATTATTTGTTAAGAAAATAAAGTTTTTGCCTTGCTCTAATAATGTTTCTAAAAATTCTTTTGCACCATCTATCGGGTCATAGCCCAAGTTTACTGTGCCATCCATATCAAGTAAAAAAAGTGTAATATCTTTTAAATTGCTCATTGTTTCTAATCCTTATCTTCCAAAGAGTTCATTTAATTCTTTGTATTCCTGTTTATTTATATTATTAATCTGCTCTTTTGTAACTCTGTAAAGCCAGTTACCTTCTGCTCTGCCTGGAACATTAAGACGAGTGTCAGAGCCATAGCCCAATAAATCCTGTATAGGAAATATTGCAAGCCCTGCATTACTTGCCATAATAGTTCTAATTATAGCCTTACAGCCGTCTTCATTCCAACGGTCATAAATACAAGAACAGTATTGCATAACCTTTCTTTTCATATCTTCAGGAGTTTCCCAGAGATAACCTAAAAGAGTGTTATTGTCGTGTGTGCCGGAATAAGCAACACAATTATTTATGTAGTTATATGGTCTGTGAGGTGTATCCCACATTGAAAGGAAGCCGAACTGGAATACCCGCATTCCTGGGAAGCCACTGTCATTCACAAGCTTTATTACGTCTTCTGTAATATCGCCTAAATCTTCTGCTATAATTAGCTTTTCGCCTTTGACTTCATTAAACACTTTAATAAGCTTCATTCCAGGACCTTTAACCCATTTGCCGTTTTTTGCAGTTTTTTCTGTACCCTTAACTGCCCAGAAGCTCTCGAAGCCTCTGAAATGGTCAATTCTTACGCCATCGAAAAGTTCGAGTGCAAAAGAAAGACGTTCTTTCCACCAGCTAAAGCCATTTTTTTCCATTTCTGCCCAGTCATAAAGTGGATTGCCCCACAACTGACCGTCAGCAGAAAAATAATCTGGTGGCACACCTGCTACGTCTGTAAGATGGTTTTCTTCATCCATCAGAAACATCTTTTTATTATAGTAAACGTCGGCACTGTCAAATGAAACATAAATTGGAATATCACCAATTATGCTTATGCCGTTTTCATTGGCATATTTTTTAACCTTTGCCCATTGTGTGAAAAATTCATATTGAATAAAGCACCAACCAAAATAAATTTCGTCGCTATATTCTTTTATAGTCCACTCTGTCCACTCTTTTTCATTGTTAGCAGTTTTAAGTGCCATAAATTTACAGAATTCTTTTATATGTGTATTATCTTCTATAAATTTTTCGATTTTTGCTTTTAATTCCGCATTCGCATTTTTGGAAGCTTTAATAAGAAGCGGAAGTCGCTCTGTCTTTAATCTGTCAAACTCGCAATAATATGGTGTTCCCTGTTTTGCTTTTTCTATATCTTCAGAAGATAAAAGGCCCTCATCAAAAAGGCTATCTAAATTAACAAAATATGGATTACCGCCGAACGTAGAATATGATTTATAAGGCGAATTACATTCATCAGGAATAACAAAAGGTAAAACCTGCCAATATGAAAAACCACTCTGTTTTAAAAAATCTACAAACTCGAATGCTTCTTTACCGAAGCTACCACTTGAATATTCTCCCCAAAGAGAAGAAATGTGCATTAACACACCACTTTTTCTTTCCAAAAAAGAACACTCTCCATTACATAATTATACAAGATATATTATATCATAACGATTACTTGTTTGTAAAGAAATAATAAACTTTATCACTGACTAAAATACATCAGTAAATTTAGACGAAATAAACAAAGAAAGAGGCTGTAAAAAACTTATTTTTACAGTCTCTTTCAAATTTTTAATTGCCGTAACGCATATTGCTTATATAGAAAAGGTCAAGACCATCAAGTACACCATCGCCGTCAACGTCGTTGGCATCAAAATACGCCTTTTCTGTTTCGGAATAGCTGGTATTCTTAAGGCACATATCTATTGACTTATTAAAGTCATCATCATTAACAAGACCATCGCCGTTAACGTCACCCTTTACAACAACTGTTACAGTATCTTTTTTAATCGAAGCATCTCTTTTTGAGATAAGCTCGAGTGTCATACCAGTTGCAATCACATCTGATTCTTCTACAATATTGCCGTCTTTGTCTTTGACAACAATCAATTCACTATTATTTTCAAGCGAATTAAGAAGTGCTTCTACTGTTGTGCCATATACAAAGCCCTCGAAGAAATCATCTTCGTTATCAATAACCGCGCCGCTATTTGCCTTGGCAACAAATTTTATTTCTTCACCGGAATAATGCAAAGTTGTATCAGTTGTAATTTCATCTGTAAGAGACATTATAGTCTCATCAGCATAATGCCACCCTGTATATTTTTTCCATTCTACATCTTCAGGAATTACCGGTATATCTGAAAGCTCACCAAATGTTGATGCTTCAACTTCTTTTATGCGATAAGACTTAACCAACTCACCTGAATCGCTCTGGAATTTAACAATAATATGACGATTATTTTTTACATTAATTAATTCTTTCGTTACCTTATCAGTAGCATTATTAACATTTTCTTGCTCGGTTTTCGGAATATCATCGAAATTATCGCCAACTGCATCTTTAGCCTCTGTTACTGAATCTACAAATTCATTCCAGACATCATCGTCGTAACGACCTTCGTTATTACCCTCAGAAATTATTTCTTCAGCTTCCTTCATTACATCTTCATAAGCTTTTATATCCGCAGCTTCTGTAAGATTTTCTGTTGCCTCAGTTAAAGACGTAACAATACCATCTATTTCAGCCTGATCGTCAACCGATAAATCGTCATTTACATTTTTAGCATTGTTGAGAGCATTTTCAAGTGCTTGTTTTGTGCTACTTGTGTAAGTTATATCTTCACCCAGTGCTTCTTCCGCTTTTTCTACTGCTTCATTAAGAGCAGAATAATCTGCTTTAACTTTTATACCAATAACTGCAGCAGAAAGGTTTTCTGCAATCTCATCAATAGTTGACTGCTCTGAATCTGGTAAATCTTTATCTAATTTCTCTGCTTCATTATATGCGTCTGTAACTGCCTTTTTTGAACTGTTTGTATAGATTGTTTCAGTATCATTAAGAATTGCTTCGGCATCCTCCATTGCTTTTTCTAAGCTCGTGTAGTCAGCCTTTTTCTGAAGATTTTCTATTGCTTCACGAATTGCTTCTTCTGCTTTTTCAACCTCTCTTGTGCCAGTGCCATTTTCACCCTGCACAGGATTTGTTGCAACTAAATCTTCTGCATCTTTTATTTTATCCTGAAGATTATTCCAGCTTGAATTTGTATAGCCGTCGTTTGTTACATTCTTGCCTTCTTCTATGGCATTTTTAACATCAGTTAAATCAACAAACTTTGCTTCTTCAAGAGATGTGTGAGCATTAGAAAGCCCTGTTGTTGCCTCTTCAAATGCATCGTGATTAGTTATAGTATCATCTTTAACATCAGTTTCTAATTTATCAATGATATCTTTATACTCATTTTTGAATTTTTCGTACTCTTCATCAAGATAAATTTTCTCATCACCATTCTGGTTATTGGTGTTTATAATATCTTGTGCCAAAGAATCGTAGTATTCATAATAAATAGCATAAAGCAACTCTTCTGCAGCAGTGTCAATCGCCTTCTGATTTACACCATCAGGACCTTTAACCATCTCTCGTTCTACTGCTTTTGCACTTGTGAGCGCTTCCATCATTGCATTATAAATATCTTCTCTGAATTTGCCCTCAGAATTATCTTTAGGGAATTTTTCTTCTGCAATACTTATTAAATTGTCGAGATTTGTGTAGTCACAGTAAGCATTCTGTTCTAAAATAATTAACAAATCTTTTAATTGCTTTGTTGATTCATCTACCACGCTTTGCTGCGTCACACCAAGACGTTTATCAAGATTTGAATCTATATACTCAATGGTAGCAAAATGAGCAGAAAAAGCAGCAGGCTCGTATTTTGCATCATCGTTATTTACCGCTAGAGCTTCTTCATACGCTTTTTGATATTCAGTATAATCCGCTACTAATTCAAGGTCATTTTTCACACCCAAAAGTTGATTATAATATGAATCAACCTCTGTTTGTGTGTAATATTTACCACCATAAATAAGGTCCTCAGGAACTGCATCTAACACCGGAGTCAAAGCATTTACAGAGCTTTCGGTATATTTTAGTCTTTCTTCCTCGTCGCCCTCTAATTCCTTTAACTCATCATAAAGCTTTACTAAATCACGGGCATCTGTAACGAGAACTTCTACCGGCACATGGAAATGATATAAATTCGAGGAACTATCCCTGTTATCAACACCAAATTTCCACACGTAAGAAAGATCCTGTTCTACACTTGATACGCCTTTACCTTCACCTTTAAAAATAATATTAGCATCTGCTAAATATGTATTTCTCGCCCAAGAACTGTTTTCTCCTATTGTTTTTTCGGCAATAGTTCCATCATCGTTGCAAAGAGCTGTAGCATTCGAAATCTCTTCAACCTTATCTCTGTAATATCTTTTATCATGTTCGACATATTCCCAATCGGCATAACCAATTCCATTAATTGTATCAACTTTAGAAGCTTCTGCTATTCTTTCCGCAAATTCCCCTGAATTATTAACTTGCCCATTAACCGAATTGCAACAAATCCCATCACTACACGTATTTGTTGTATCAAACACAAAATACTTAAGAACTGGGTGGTTCTCAGACCATATTGGTGGAGATAAACGTGAACGCATAAATAACCATTGATACAAATTGAACTGTTGGTCATCATAAGTCTGTATATATGTATATTTTGTACCAATAATATGTACATCAACTTCTGCATTTTCCCAACTATTTTCGAGTTTATCATTTGCTAAATCCCAAACATCTCCACCTTGTGAAATGCTTGTCATTTCTTGTTCATAAAAACTCTTCGCAACGAGTTCACTTAATAAGCTTTTTAAATTAGCTGTCGCTTCGTCAACTACATCCTGCTGAGCTAATAAAAGTGATTTATTAAGCGCACCGTCTATCTTAGATAATTCGCTTGATACCACATCAAGTGACTCTTTGGTGTAGCCATTACCATAAATATAGCTGTCTCCGCTTTTTTCTGTAATTTTAGAAATCTTACTACGAATCTGGTAATAATCAGAATAATCTGCCAAGCCTGTTGCAGTTTCTGTTATGTATGCATACATAGCATCAACATCCGCTTGTGTATAGAACTTGCTACCATCAAGCATATCTGTTGACACCGCATTCACAAACTTTTTAAGCTTTGTATATCTTGCTTCTGTCAAGCCTTGCGAATTGCCATTTTCATAATCTTTAATTTGTGTTTTGAATTCGTTAACTTTATTTATAAGCTCACGAACATCTGTAATTATAATATCTGTTTTGAATCTTACCTGCCTTGTTGTTCTGCTACCCATAACACCAACGTCAGCATAAGTCCAGTTAAAATCCCAATAATAATTTGTTCTTATTTCACCATAAGACTCGTTTTCAGGATGTACTACATTAAAGCTTAAAGCACAATCCCACTGATAGTCAGGGCAGCCAGAAAGGTCTACTACTGTACCTCTTAAATCGTGAGAACGAATATCTTTGCCAGAAACACCAACATCACTCGCGTTACCATTAGTTGCAGACCAAGCGTAACTAAAGCTCATTTTATCGAGTAATTCCTTAGTGCCGTTAGTTGTGATTTTCTCAGGGTATTCTTCTACCTTTAAAGAAGAATCTGTATTTGTTCCACCTGTATAAAGAGTAAGACTATTAAAATGCGCATACGCCTCACCTGCAGCTTTCTCTAAAGAAAGATGCTGATTAAAAGTGAATTTCTGATTATCCTCTGTTTGCATAAACTTGTAATCAGTGTTTGTAACCGTCGCCTTAATTTTACCATAATCGGAATTTGTTCTTTCCCACTTTGTACCATCAGTAAAATATGCAGCATCAGCATTTGTCATAAAAAACGGGATACTACCGAACAGCACAAAGCTCGCAAGTACAACACTTAAAATTTTATTTCGCTTCTTCATTTAAAAGTTACCTGCTCCTTTTTTAATATCTATATATAAATTAAATTCCATTATAATTATACCACTTTTGTTTATAGTGTCAATGAACTATATATAATTTTATGGAAAGTTAACAATTATTTTCATTTTTAGAAATTCGGTTTAGTAATAAATAAATCGGGCAGTAGACTAACCTTTATCGGTCTACTGCCCGTGTAATTATTTTGCTTCATCTGAATCTCTGTAATATTGGGTGAAGATTTTCGGGTGTGGATTATTTTTCCATAATTCTTCGGCAACTGGTGCCCAAGCTTTGCTGAAATCTACACACTTGTCACAAAGCTCGTCAACGTCTTCATTAATAAGATGGTCTGTGCTCTTAGCACCTGTTTCTTTTATAATTTTTCTTAAAATATCAGGATTTTCAAGCATAGGACAAGGCATTAAATGGTTATCGTTAAACGGCTGGCCTTTTCTGTACGCCTGGAAAAGTGGCCTTTGTAAAGACTCTAAAAGAGTTGTTTCTCTTATATTTGAATCTGAATAGTGAACGAAAACACAAGGCTCAATATCACCTTTTGAGTTTATGTGGAAATAGTTTCTGCCACCAGCAATACAACCGCCAACATACTCACCGTCATCCTGGAAGTCCATAACAAATATTGGTTTACCAGTTTTGCCGTTTCTTGTTCTTTTAAGCCACATATACATATATTTTCTTTGCATAGGTGTCGGAATCAAATCTTTCTGACCATCACTGCCAACAGGCATATAGTTGAAATAAAGTGCATATTTTACGCCTTTTTCAATCATATCATCAAGAAAAGCATCACTTGTAACACTTTCAACGTTTTTGCTTGTGTAACAAACAGAAATACCAAAAAGAATTTTATTCTGCTTTAAAAGCTCCATAGCCTTGACAGTTGTGTCATAAGCTCCATCTCCACGGCGGAAGTCGTTGCTTTCTTTTGAACCCTCTATGCTTAAAGCAAGTGTAATATTACCACACTTTTTAACATCATCACAGAATTTCTGGTCGATTAAAGTAGCGTTTGTGTAAATTAAAAATGTGCATTCTCTGTTTTCTGAAGCAAGAGTTACAATATCATTTTTTCTTATAAGTGGCTCGCCACCTGTAAGCATATAAAAATGAGTACCCATTTCTTTACCTTGACTTACAATACTTCTCATTTCATCAAGTGAAAGCTGGAATGAGTGACCATACTCTGCAGACCAGCACCCCTTGCACTTTAAGTTACAAGCAGAAGTCGGGTCAAAGAGAATTATCCACGGAATGTTGCATTTATATTTTTCACGATTAGCTCTTACAGTTTTTGTACCGTAAAAACCAGCGTGAACGCCCAAAGAAAGAAGTAGACTTTTTATTAAACTGTGGTCAACATCTTTTAAAATACTCTTTGCTAAAATTGTATGAGAATTACTGTTATCTAAAACAGCATTTCGCATTTTAGCATAGTTTTCTGCTGGATACATTTTAAAAGTTTTCTCAACAATACTGAGAATTTTAAGAAGATTTTTTTGTGGCTCTTTGTCAATGTATTTAAGTATGCTTGAAATAGTCTTATCTGCCGCAAAATGAACTAATTTATGCTCCACAGTGCCCAACTCCTTTCTTCTTATATTAAAAAACAAATACGTTGAACAGTTTACCACACTTTCTAAAATTTGTAAACAACTAATTTATTAAATTATTGTCATGTTTTACACTATTTATACAATCTATTTTCTTGACTTTACTCCTTTAGTAAACTATAATATAATTGATATAGTTTGTAGCAATATTTTGTACAAAAATAAAAACAAAGGGGTTTTGTTATGAAAAACAATAAAACAAAAGCTTTAACAAACGACAAGCTTTCAGGCAGAATTTGGTTTAATCTTTTCCTTTTCAACCTTATTGGTGGTATTGCCTGGAACCTTGAAAATATGTATTTTAATACATTCCTTTACAACTCGGTTTATGCGGGAGCTTCACAAGAGGCACTCGCGGGCACAATGGCACCAACTACCGCTATAAGCCGAATGGTTGCACTTTCTGCTATAACTGCAGTGCTCACTACATTTATTATGGGTACATTCAGTGACAGATTAAGAAACAGAAAAGTATTTATTTCAATAGGCTACATTGTATGGGGTGCTGTTACTGCACTTTTCGGATTTATTACAAGAGATAATATTGCCACTATATTTGGTCTTACAGATGCTGTTCAGATTCTCACCTTCACAGTATGGGCAGTTATCATAATGGATATGCTTATGACCTTTATGGGTTCAACCAGTAACGACTCTGCTTTTAATGCCTGGGTTACAGATGTTACTACTACAAGCACTCGTCCTAAGGTTGAAACAGCCTTTTTATTTGTAGGCTTTTTATCTATGGCTATTGTTATGGGCGTTGGTTCATTCGCTCAGGCTGGTACAGTTTCTTATAAAGTATTCTTTGGTGGACTTGGTCTTTTAGTTGTTGCAAGTGGTATTATTGGACTTTTCTCTCTTAAAGAACCAGCTCACAAAGAACCAAAAGAAAAGAACACAAGCTACTGGGCTGACCTTCTTTATGGCTTCAGACCAAAGGTTATTAAAGAAAACTCTCAGCTTTATTTAATTCTTGCTTCTGTTTGTATTTTTAACTGTGCATTCCAGGTTTTCTTCCCATACCTTTTCGTTTACCTTCAATATGTTATTCTTGCAAGCGAAGCTAATTCAGCATTACTTTCAGCCTTCCCACCTTCACTTATTATAGTCGCAGTTCTTGCTGTTGCAGCTATTATTGCAGGTATTGTTGTATTAATGAAGCTCTCAGATAAAAACAAATTCTTAGGATTTATCCCTGGTGTAATTCTTCTTATTTTAGGTTTATTTATACTTTCAACAGGAACAAGTCTTTACACACTTTTAATAGGTATCGCTCCTACACTTATTGGTTACCTTGTTCTCACAATTCAATTAAACGCTGCTACACGTGACTTTACACCACCTGAAAAGACAGGTCTTTTCCAGGGTATAAGAATGATTTTCTTTGTTCTTATTCCTATGATTGTTGGCCCTGCTATCGGTGATATTGCTTGTAGAAACGCTGGTGCAACCTACACAAATGAATATGGTGTAGAAACAATCGTACCAGATGCTACTATGTTTATTTACAGTGCAGTTCTTGCTATTCTTGTATTTATTCCACTTTTATTACTCAAGAAAAAAGGCTTAACAAAAAAAGAGAACTGATTACATCCCCTAGGGTGAAACGAGTTATCCGAACCTGCCTAAAAGCGAGTATTTTTAAGTCTTTTCGGCGTTTCGGTCTTGATAGGCGTCAGCCTACCTTCACCCTCAACACCAAAAATCCAATAAAAATCTTTCGCTTTGTAGGTCGAAGATTTTTTATAGAACGGATTTTTGGTCAATCAAGGCAAAAACGGAGCGAATCCTTTACGGATTTGCGAGTATTTTAACGAAGAGTGAACGGAAATCCGTCTATAAAAAACACGGTTCGGATAAATCCTTTCACCCTAAAACTCAGAAAATCGAGGTGTGAATTATGAAATCCATTTTACTTTCTTCACTTACAAAAGTATTTAAAGATGTTGAACCGAACTTTGATGAATTCACCGAGTTCTCTGTTCTTCGTGGTGAAGTCTTCAATTTTCAGATAGCAATTTTCCCGCAGACAGATGAAGATTGTAACATCACTGTTGAGGTCGCTTCAAACCTTCGTGATGGCATTAAGATTTATAAAGTTATAGATATGCCAACAACTTATGCCGCACCAGACGACCACGATGACTTTCATTACGATACAAAAAGAAGCTCATACCCCGATTTATTGCAACCAATAAACGACGATAATACCGTTGAGTTAACAAAGGGTGAGTGGAATTGTCTCTGGTTTAAATACACACCTGAAATGGATTATATTGCTGGTTCAAACAGTATTACAGTTTTCCTCAAAAAAGGTATGTATGACGAAAACAACAAGCATATTTTCAGTTTAAAAACAATCCCGAGACAATTACCAATGCAGGATTTGATTTACACAAACTGGATGCATTACGACTGCCTTTACAAGCATTATAACGTCGAGCCTTTCACTGAGGAATTCTGGCAACTTTTAAGAAACTATCTTAAAAATGCCGTTGCTCACGGTCTTAATATGATTTACACACCAATTTTCACCCCACCTCTTGATACAGAAGTTGGTGGCGAAAGACCAACCTTCCAGTTAGTTGAGGTTGACAGAATTGACGTAGGCTATCGTTTCAGCTTCAGACACTTTGATAAATTTATTAAAACCTGTATTGAATGTGGTATAAGATATTTTGAAATCTCACACCTTTTCACCCAATGGGGTGCAAAACACGCACCAAAAATTATTGCAAACGTTAAAGGTGTAAAAAAGCAGATTTTCGGTTGGAATACTAACTCAAGCGACAAAGATTACGTTCAGTTTCTTGCAGTATTTGCAAAAGCATTTACAAAAGAAGTTGAACGTTTAGGAATTAAGGAAGCGTGTTACCTTCACGTGTCTGACGAACCACAGGAAGAGCATCTTGAGGATTACAAAAAAGCTTCTTACATCATTAACCAGTTATTCCCTGAATTCCACGTTATAGATGCACTTTCTAATATTGAATTTTACAGACAAGGGCTTGTAAAAACCCCAGTTTGTGGCGAAGATGTTGCAGATATTTTCAAATCAGAAGTCAAAGATTTCTGGACTTATTACTGTTGCACAGAAACCAGTGACTTTTTACCAAACAGAATGTTTGCAATGCCACCTGTAAGAAACAGAATTTTAGGATTACTTCTTTACAAATATGAAGCAAAAGGCTTTTTACAATGGGGTCATAACTTCTGGTTTACTCAATACTCAAAAAAGCAGATTAACCCTTATGAAGTAACTGATGCTGGCGGAGCTTTCCCATCTGGTGACTCATTTGTGGTTTATCCAGGACCAAACCATAAACCGTGGAACTCAATCCGTCACGAAGTATTTTATGAAGGTCTTTGCGACTACAGAGCGATGAAATATTTAGAAAGACTCACATCAAGAGAGCACGTTTTAAAGATATTACAAAAAAATCTTGACACAGAGCTTACATTTAAAAACTACCCACACGATATGGAATGGCTTTTAAATAAACGAGCAGAAATAAACAAAGAAATCGAGAAAGCTACAAGATGACTTTAACTGAAATTTTTAAAACAAATTGCAGAGCAACCACAACGTTATTAAACGAAAAACCAAGTCTTTCTTTTAAAGACTTGGTTTCAGGTTTTGGTGGCAAAAATAAAAACGGCATTATTGCACGTTTTTCATTCGATAGCTTTTTTATTGATTTATATTTTATAGAAAGCGGACCTTTGGCTTACGCTCCAAACACCATCTGGATTAACGTAGGCTTCGAGTCCGCATCTTTTTTACCTTTTGCGGTTTACGATATTTTAGCTTTAGCTGAGCCTGAAAATTTTAAATGCTACACATACCCTTATCTTTACACTGAGGAAATTATGATTCAGGCTTTTGGCGAAATCAATGATTTATTTAAAAAGCTTGTACCAGAGCTCATCGAAATTTCTGAAACAGGCACTATGAAAAATAATCTTATATTAAGTCAGCAAGAAACAATCAACAAGTTTGTTAATGACGATATTTTTAAACGAGAAATCGAAATGCTGGATGCAAGTCTTAAAATTCGTGATATGCTTATAAGAAACTTTCAGGAATCAGTTATAAGTCACGTTATTTTGGGTGGCGTTTCAGACTTTTATAATAACGAGCACGAAAAAGCAATTAAAAAGCTTTCAAAAGCCAAGTATCTTACATTTTATGAAAGTCGTCTTTTCCAAAAATTAAAGAATGGCGAATTAGAAGGCTTTGACGCTTCACCTTTCAGAGAAGCAAAATATAAAGATTACACCAGGGTTGCAAAAAAACGTACATACTCATTAGGCACTAAAGGATTTTTTAAATTTATTATACCTACTATTTTAACTACACCATTATTTTTCATCATATTTCTTTTTACATACTTCTTTTTATGTTATCTTAAATTCAACGATACGCTGTTTTTTATGAGCTGCGACCTATATTCTATGGTTACTTTATTGCTCGCATCATTTTTAGCAGGTGAAGGCTTTTCTTTCCATTTTTCTCATAAAATAAGAAATCCCTTCAAGAAAAAAAAGAAAGAAGAAAAAGCAGCAATTACAGAACTCAAGAAACGCTCAAAGGTTTTAAAGTACATTACAATTCTTATAGAAACTGTTATTATCATTTTACTGTTTTCTGCAGTTAACAACACAATTGCTTTTACCGAAAACAAAGTACTATACCCAGAAGATTCCGCTATTGTATTAAAGCAAGATGCTTTACACTACGAATATTTAGATAGTGTTTACAAGGTAGATGGATACTATCTTTATGGAATAAAATATTTTAAACTTGAGCATTACATTCTTATGACAAAAAGTGGCAATATGATTGATTTAGCAGTGTATCCTGAATCTGACACCAAAGAATTTGAAACAGAGATTTTACCACTTCTCATAGAAAAGGGAATAGAATTAAAATATGCAAAAAGCGAAAAGGACATTATAAAATGAACAACGTAGAATACTTTAAAAATGCCGGCTACGGAATGATGATGCACTTCGGTCTTTATTCCGTTTTAGGCGGCGAATACAAGGGTACCTTCGGTGACAATTATGCCGAGTGGATTGGCTCGCACTTTGCTATTCCAATAAAAGAATATGAACAACTGGCAAAGGTTTTTAACCCAATCTATTTTAATGCCGATGAAATAATTAAGCTTGCAAAAGACTGTGGTATGAAATATTTTGTAGTTACTACAAAGCACCACGACGGTTTTGCACTCTTTCATTCTAAAGTAGATAAATACAATGTAGTTGATGCTACACCTTATAAAAGAGATATTATTGAAGACCTTGCAAACGCTTGCAGTAAGCACAATATAAAATTAGGCTTTTACTATTCACAAGACCTTGACTGGCACGAAAAGCACGGTGGTGGTTATCTTTCTAACCATATGGGTTGCTCAGGTGTTACGTGGGATAATAGCTGGGATTTTCCGAATCCAGAAGAAAAAGATTTTAATATATGCTTTGAAAATAAAATATTGCCACAGATAAAAGAGATTATGACAAACTACGGCGATATTTTTACAGCTTGGTTTGACGTACCAATGACATTAACAGAAAAGCAAAGCAAAATTATTTATGATACAGTAAAAGAATTACAACCAGATTGCCTTATAAACTCAAGACTCGGTAACGGACTTTATGACTACGTTTCTTTAGGCGATAACGAAATCCCAAAAACTAAAGAAGAGTGGGAAAAGCTTTCACAGGTTGATGAAAAAGATATAAACTACCAGAGTATTGATGGGTTTAAACCGAGTAAATACGGACTTTATGAATCTGCTTGTACTTTAAACAAATCGTGGGGCTTTTCTTATCGTGACCATAATTGGATTTCGCCAGAAAAATTGGCACAAAACAGAAAACACTTAAACTCACTCGGCATAAATTACCTTGTAAACGTAGGTCCTGACCATTTAGGGAGAATCCCAGGACCGTCAATTGAAATTTTGAAGCAAGCTTCAGAACTCTAATTGAAAGTTGAAAATATCTAAAACACTTATAGGCGGCATAAGTAGTTTTAAATTTTTTATATATGTTGTTATAACAGAAAGAAGGAATTTTTAGTGCTACAATTAAAAAACATTGTAAAAACCTACGAAATGGGCGACACTACGCAGACCGCCTTAAAAGGCGTTAGTGTAAGTTTTCGTGAAAACGAGTTTGTTTCAATCTTAGGCCAGAGTGGTTCTGGTAAAACCACTCTTTTAAACATTATTGGTGGGCTTGACCGCTACACTGATGGTGATTTAATTATTAACGGCATTTCTACAAAGCAATATACCGATGCTGACTGGGATGCTTACAGAAACCACTCAATAGGCTTTATTTTTCAGAGTTACAATTTAATTCCACATCAGACTGTGCTTTCTAACGTAGAAATGGCACTTACCCTTTCAGGTGTTTCTAAAAAGGAACGAAAAGAAAGAGCTGTTGCAGTTTTAGAAAAGGTTGGTCTTTCAGAACACATTCACAAAAGACCTAACCAGATGTCTGGTGGTCAGATGCAAAGAGTTGCTATTGCAAGAGCTTTAATTAATAACCCAGATATTCTTTTAGCAGATGAACCTACAGGTGCGCTTGATAGTGAAACAAGTGTACAGATAATGGATTTATTAAAGGAAATCGCAAAAGATAAGCTTGTTGTTATGGTTACTCATAACCCTGAGCTTGCAGAAAAATATTCTACGAGAATCGTTAATCTTTTAGATGGTCAGATTATAAGTGACACCAACCCATTTGAGCCAACTGAAAACTCTGCAACCAATAACTCAGAAAAAGTAAAAAAGGTTTCAATGTCATTTTTAACTGCCCTTTCTTTAAGCTTCAATAACCTCAGAACTAAAAAAGCACGTACAATTTTAACCGCTTTTGCAGGTTCTATTGGTATTATTGGTATTGCTCTCATTCTTTCTCTTTCTACTGGTATGAGTTCTTATATAGATGAAATTCAAAAAGATACAATGGAATCTTACCCTATTACTATTGGCACAGAATCTTTTGATATGTTTTCATTGGGCGGCAGCAATATGGGCGATGCTATGGAAGAAATGGAAAAAAGAGAAGAACGTAAAAAGAGAACTGCCGTTTATGCTGATTATTCTTCTATTAAAAGAAGTGATGCTTTCACCTCAAGCTTTAAAACAAACAATTTAACCGATTTCAAAAAATATCTTGATAACCCTGAAAGCGAAATCAATAAATATTTAGGCGAAAATGGTGTTGTTTACACTTACGATGTTAAATTCTCTGCATTTTCTTATAACAAAGATAAAGAGTTTATTGACTCAGACGTAGAAATAGAAGATGAAGATAAATCACCTAATATTTTTTCAGGCTTCAGCGTTTTCTTCCCCGGTAGTGATGATTCTACTGCTACAAACTTTTCTCAGATGCTAAAAGGTGCTGGTGATGAAGCTATAAGCTCTATAGTAACTGATAACTATGACGTTATTTATGGCACCTGGCCAGAAAAGTATAATGAAATTGTTTTAGTTCTCAACAGAGAAAACAGCATTTCTGCAAAAAAGCTTTATCAGTTAGGTTTTATTTCAGAAGAACAATATAATACTGCTGCAGAAAACATTAAAAATGGCAAGGAAGCAAAAGATATTATTTTAAAATATAACGAAATCTGTGAACACGAATACATTTTAGTTCCTACTTGTGATATGTATTTAAAAAATGAGAATGGTACTTTCACAAAAATGGAAAACTATTCTGATTACGAAAAAGAACTCACAGAAAATAAAGTCAAGCTTAAAATTGTTGGTATTATCCGTCCGAAAGAAGAAGCTGAAAACACAACTATTTCTTCAACACTCGCATACACATCTTTACTTACAGATTACATAATCAAATACACAAACAACAGCGAAGTTGTAACTGCGCAGAAAAAAACTCCTTCTATAAACGTTTTAAGTGGCACTAAATTTGATGCTTCTACAGAAGAAGAAAAATTAGAAGAAACAAAAAATTATATAAAATCACTCGATGAACAAGGCAAAGCAAATCTTTACAGAATGATGATTCTCTCAGGTCAATCTGACAAAGAAGCAGGTGTACCATCATTCTCTATGCCGTCTATTCCAGATATTCCATCAATACCACAAGGCTCAGTAACGCCAGAAACAACTCTTCCAGTTGCACCTGAAGAAACCTTACCTGTTCAACCACAGTTACCACCTGAAATTGTTCTGCCACCCGAGAGTGACACCACTACTGAAGTAGTTACTACGCCTGAACAAGGAATTATTGCTCAGCAACAAGATGCTTTAAACAAAGCACAGGCTACTATTGGTATGCAACAGGGTGCTCTTACAAATGCACAGCAGGTTATTGCAGGTCAGCAAAGTGCTTTAGTTCAATCTCAATCACAGCTCGTTATGCTTACTGGTGTTTTAAAGCAAATTCAATACGCTATGAATGAAATGGCTTCTATGACAGAGGAGTCAAAATTAGCCGATAAAATGGATGAGTGGTTAGAAAATTCTGCAGATGACGAAATGCTTCTTACAATTTACGACCAGTATATCGGTGAAGCAACTTTTGATGACAATATGACTGAATTTGGTTCAATCAGCTATGATGCACCATCATCTATAAGCATTTATACCGATAGCTACGAAGATAAAGACAACGTTGCTCTTTGCATTGAAAATTACAATGCAAAGCAAGACGAAGACTCAAAAATCACTTATACCGATTACATTGCATTAATTACTTCATCTGTTACAACTATCATAAATGGTATTTCTTATGTACTTATTGCATTCGTTGCAATATCTTTAGTTGTTTCTTGCATTATGATTGGTATTATCACTCATATATCTGTTATGGAAAGAACGAAAGAAATTGGTATTCTTCGTGCTTTAGGCGCTTCAAAAAGCAATATTTCACAAGTTTTCAATGCCGAAACATTTATTATTGGTTGTTGCTCAGGCTTAATAGGAATTATTATTTCACTTTTAAGCTTACACCCTATAAACGCTATTATAAGCCTTCTTACTGAAATAACAGACCTTGATGCAAAACTCCCATTTGGTGCTGCAGTAATTCTTATAATAATAAGCATTATAATTACAATTATAGGTGGCTTGATCCCATCACGAAAAGCAGCAAAAAAAGACCCTGTAGTAGCTTTAAGAACTGAATAAAACAAAAAAATCCCCACAGAAATCTGCGGGGATTTTTATGTTTATTTTTATTTACCTAACTCAACTGTTCTTTTGTAAGCTTTATCTACTGCATTCATAACGTCTGCTCTGAACGAGCCGTTTTCGAGTGCATTGACACCCTCTATTGTGCTACCAGCAGGGCTACAAACAGCGTCTTTTAATTTACCGGGATGCTCGTTTGTTTCAAGCACCATTTTTGCAGAACCAAATAAAGTTTCTGCTGCATAAAGAAGTGCCTTTTCTCTTGGCAAGCCACATTTAACGCCACCATCAGCCAATGCTTCTATAAACATAAATACAAATGCAGGGCCGCAACCAGAAATTGCACTTGCGGCATCAATTTTCGCTTCTTCTATTTTGTCAAGCATACCTGCTTTTTCAAGTGACTTTGTGAATTCACTGAAATCTTCGTCAGTTACGTTTTTATTACCTGTGTAAAGAATCATACCAGCGCCAACAGAAGCTGGAATATTAGGCATAATTCTTATTATAGGAAAGTCGCCTTCGCACATTTCTTCTAAGTTGCAAAGCTTTACACCTGCAGCCATAGAAACAATTACAAAATGGTCTTTTCTTGCTTTAAAAATTGGTGCTAACTCACTGCACACAGATTTTAAAACCTGAGGTTTCACACCTAAGAATATAACATCACATTTTTCTGCAACTTCTTTTACAGTAATAACATTAACACTGTTTTTATCGGCAAAATCTTTTGCTTTTTCATTATCAGCATCAGAAACATATATATTACTTGCACCAACAGAATTTGCTGCAGCTATTGCCAAAGCGCCACCCATATTGCCGCAACCGATAAAACCTATTTTTTTATCCATTTTAACATTCACTTCCTTATCGGATTTGTCCGTCACCTTTAATTATGTATTTATATGTTGTGAGTTCCTCAAGACCCATTGGTCCTCTTGCATGGAGCTTCTGAGTTGAAATACCCATTTCGCAACCTAAACCAAATTCACCACCATCAGTAAAGCGTGTTGAAACGTTAACGTAAACAGAAGAAGAATCAACACCTTTTACAAATTTATCGGCAGCTTCTTTGTTTTCTGTAACAATCGCTTCACTGTGCATTGTTGAATGAAGTGAGATATGCTCTACTGCTTCGTTTACATCCTTTACAACCTTTACTGCTAAAATGTAATCTAAAAATTCTGTATCGAAGTCATTTTCGCCTGCTTTTTTACCATCAATTATTTTTGAAGCGTTTTCGCAAAGGCGAAGCTCTACTTTATTTTCAGTTCTTACATCAACAAGTCTTTCTTTAACTAATGGTAAAAATTCGTTTGCGATTTTTTCGTTAACAAGTAAAACTTCCATAGCGTTACAAACAGAAGGTCTACTTGTTTTAGCATTTTCAATTATATTAAGTGCTTTTGTAAAATCTGCATCGCAATCAACGTAAACGTGGCAGATACCAGTACCAGTCTGAATGCAAGGAACCTTTGCATTTTCTGTAACTGCTTTTATAAGACCAGCGCCACCACGTGGAATAAGCAAGTCAACAAGACCTACTGCATTCATTAATTCATTAGCACTTTCTCTTGTTGTATCCTGTATGAGATTTATAAGAGTTTCAGGAAGATTTAATTCCTTTAAGCCCTTGCGCATTGAATTTACTATTGCGTTAGCAGAAGCGAATGCTTCTTTACCTCCACGAAGCACGCACACGTTACCACTTTTCAAAGCGAGTGCTGCAGCATCTGAAGTAACGTTTGGTCTGCTTTCATAAATAATAGCAGTAACGCCCATTGGAACTGTGGTTTTTTCAATTACTATTCCGTTTGGTCTTTCAACTCTGTTTAACACCTTACCAACAGGGTCAGGTAACGCTACAACTTCTCTTATGCCGTTTGCCATACCCTCAATACGCTCTTTAGTTAAAGCTAATCTATCGAGCATAACGTCAGAAATTGTACCCTTTGCTCTTTCTAAATCGCTTTTGTTTGCCGTTAAAATTTCATCTGCATTTTCAATTAATGCATCTGCCATTTTAAGAAGAGCGTTATTCTTTTCTTCTGTAGAAAGTGAAGCAAGTAATGTTTTAACCTTTTTTGCTTCAATTAAAATTTCTTTTGTTGTTATCATTATTCACACCTGAATCTTGTACCAATTTTTTTACCATCAACTATATCATAAAGCACAGAAGGCTTTGCACCATTTGCGATAACCATTTCTGTACCCTTTGAAAGACAAAGCTTTGCGGCGTTAAGCTTTGTAGCCATACCACCTGTGCCAAGTGAAGAACCCTTGCCACCGCCTAATGCTTCAATCTCTGGTGTAATTTCTGTTACAAGAGATATAAGCTGGGCATTTTCATCTTTATGTGGGTCATTTGTATAAAGACCGTCAATATCAGAAAGAAGAATCAACATATCTGCCTTCATACTTACAGCAACAATTGCACCTAACGTATCGTTATCACCAACTGCAATTTCCTGAGTAGAAACTGTATCGTTTTCGTTAATAACTGGTAAAACATTAAGCTCTAAAAGTCTGTTCATTGTATTCTGAATGTTGTGGTAGCGTTCGCTGTCTTCTAAATCAAGACCTGTTAAAAGAATCTGAGCTACTGTATGATTATACTCTGAAAAGAGTTTATCATATGTATACATAAGTTCACATTGACCAACAGCCGCAGCTGCCTGCTTTGTTGGCATATCCTGTGGCTTCTCTTTTAAAGAAAGCTTTCCAACGCCCATTCCGATAGCACCAGAAGACACTAAAATCATTTCATGACCTGCATTTTTAAGGTCGCTTAAAACCTTGCAGAGTTCTTCTACGTGACGGATATTTATGTTACCTGTACTATGTGCCAAAGTCGATGTTCCGACTTTTACTACTATTCTCATTCTTCTATTTCCCCATTTTCTGTACTTGTTCCAGTACGTTCTTTTAATTTACCTGCTCTTGAAACTGCTAAATCTTCCATCATTTGTGTGCGGACCTTACCATTTACGTTAAAGAACATAAGTGAAAGACCTTTACAGGTTCTGCCTATTGCAGGTGCTAAAGTAAATACAGTCCATATAGCCTGAAGCATTTTAGGGTCAGTTTGTGGAATAACAACCCCGTGTGAATTAAGAAGTGGTTGATATTTTATAGCAGCAATTATAAAGCCACTTAAAATTGAAGAAACGTTATTACCAACCAATGTAATATAACCCATTGCAGCACTCATCATACCTTCATTACGAATACCTGTTTTCCACTCAACGTAATCGTACATATCACCAGTTAAAGCAGAGTTACAATATCTCTGAACACTGTTCATAGCACCCGCTAAGGTAAGCTCAAATACAATAATTATAAGATTAACAAAAGTATTTTCTGTTGGTGCGTAACCTATTAAATACATCACAAGGTAAACAATACCACAATAAAGGTAGCTTAAAACTGCAAGATTTTTAAGACCGATTTTCTTAGTCCACTTTGTAGCAAAAGGCAAAACAAAGTAGCTTGGAAGTCCTGTAAATATACCTGAAATAGCAGCATTTGAAAGCTTACCAGTACAGTTAAGCCAGAAGTAGTTTGAAACGTTCTGACCAACAGCCTTACCCATACCAAAGAAGTTTTTAATAAGTAAAACCCACATTGGTCTGCAAGAAGCAACCTGTTTTACAGATTTAAAAACAGAAGTGCTTTTCATTTCATCACGTGAAGCAAGTGGTACACGTTCTTTTAACGTAAAGAAGCCGTAAACTCTGAATATAATTACCATTGCAATAAATACAAGAGCACCACCCAAATAAATGCTTCTTGTCGGTATTGTTCTCGGCAGATAGTCAACAAAGAACGGGAACAGCGACGGCAACCACACGCCCAACAAATCGGCGTAGGTATCAGTTGCAATAAGCTTGTTTCTTTCGTTAACGTTTGGTGTTAAGTTATAAAGAATTGCTGTATATGCAGGTCCATAAAATGAGTTTGAAATAGAACCGACATATTTAATAAAGAAAAACCATACAAAAAGTGCAACCTGAGAAAGTCCCTGTGGCAAAATCCACGGAACAAGATTTGAAAAAATCCAGAATGGTAACGTTAAAATAAAATATGGCCTTACTCTGCCCCAACGTGTACGTGTTCTGTCTAATATTGGACCAGAAATAGCGTTGTCAAATGTGTCAAGAATACTGCACACCGAATCTGCAAGACTTAACGTAACGGGACTTACACCCTGGAATGTTGTGTTGTAGAAAAACATATTGTTACCAGAGAATGTTTCCCAGTTTTTGTCACCAAAGCCAGAAATTATGTAAGCAGCCATTTCTCTTGGCCCAAGATATTCTTTTTCTTGCTGTTGTTTCTGTTTTTCGATATCCTCTTGTGAAATCTGAGTAATCTTCTCAACTGTTTCTGCCATAAGAACTCACCACCTGTTTAAGTAAAATTTATTTTATAAAATCTTCTAATTCTCTTTTTAATCTTGCTACTGGTAAACCTACTACGTTAAAGTAGTCGCCCTCTATTCCTTTAACTAAAAGTCCACCCTTGCCCTGAATGCCGTAGCTACCAGCTTTATCATATACTTCACCGGAGTCTATATATTCATAAATCTCTTCGTCACTCAAATCATAAAATGTGACCTTTGTTTCCTGACTGAATGTCTTCTCTTTTTCACCTTTTATTATTGTGACACCAGTGAATACTGAATGTGTATTACCACTTAAGGTACGAAGCATTGAAAAAGCATCTTCTCTTGATTTTGGTTTACCTAAAACCTTATTATTAAGACACACAATAGTATCCGCCGAAACAATTATAGCATTTTCAAACTGCTCTTTAACAGCTTCACCCTTGATTTTTGAGAGATATTCAGCAATTTCTCTGCCGACTAAACCATCTTTGATTGTTTCATCACAATCGCAGGGATTTACTATTATATCTTCTGTTATCATTTTAATAAGTTCTTGCCTTCTTGGCGAAGCAGATGCAAGTATAATTTTCACACAATCCCCACTTTCGATAGTTTTTTGCAATATTTTGGCGTTTTAAATCCAATTACATTAAAGAAATATATTTTTTAAGAGTGTTAAGTCCCCACTCACACGCCATTCGTGGTTCTTCGTGACCTTCAAACTCTAAAGTTACAAAATAATCATATCCTGCATTTTTTGCAAGCGAAAGACATTGGAACACAGGCACATCACCGTGACCTAAAACCGCACCTCTTAAATAATTACCACCACGGGTAGTAAAGAAACCATCTACTGGCGCTATATTGTTACCGCTTTTTACGTGGAAATCTTTAGCGTGAACAAATGAAACATAAGGCATAAGCTTACCGAATGCAACAACAGGGTTTTCATCTGCACAAAGGAAGTTACCCATATCAAGAAGCAAGCCAAAGTTACTGTCATTAACACCAGTTACAATTTTTTCTACTCTGTCGCTATCCTGACAGAAATAGCCGTGATTTTCCATCATAGTGCGAATACCCTTTGTTTTAGCGTACTCAGTAACAGCCTTACAGCCTTTAACTAAATATGGTAATGCTTCATTGAAGCCCTTTGTTTTTCTGTCTTCACCCTGAAAGCCTGAAGTACCATCGTGGCGCATACCGGTAACACCTAATGCACTTGCCACATCCACTTCATATTTAAGGCGTTCTATTTCTTTTTCAATATCGTTATTTAAAAAGTCTGCACCAATAGAATATTGAACAGGAGTAATACCCACTTTTTTACACTCTTCATTTAATTCTTTGGCATACTCTATTTTATCTTGTCCGTCAGGTGTATGAATTTCAGCAAATTCAATACCTTGGAAACCAATTTCTTTTGCTATTTTAATAAGGTCTTTTTCTGTTACACCATTTTTACCTACAATACCAGAAAGACTGTATGTACTAATTGAAAATTTCATAGAGAATTACTCCCTTTCCATTTTTTTTGCATTGTTTTGAATCTCTCGGAGTATTATTATATTAGAGTGAGTCTTTTTTCTCACTAAAAGGAGAGATATTTTTGAAAATTGAAGCCATAAGCGACGAAAAAATTCTCGTTGCTCTTTCCGATAAAGATATGGATGAATTAGAGATAACGTATGACGAAATGGACTACTCAAATATAGAAACACGAAGAGTTATATGGACTATATTGGATGAAGCAAAGCGTTCATTAGGCAAACCACTCGACACAGAGGGTAAAATCTTAATTGAAGTAACACCGAGTGATGATGGTGGTTGCATTATGTGCTTTACCGCTATGCCATCTGCCGATTATAAATCCAGAAAAAAGCTTGTTATGAAAAAAGAAATTGAACCACTTCTTTTTAAAGCACTCGACGAAGATGCATTTTTAGACACACGCGAGCTTCTTAAACCTTTGACGGATTTATATAAAAGTTTTCATATATATCTTTATAAAAAAAATATTTATTTTGTAATTTACCCCGAAATATCAAAAGCCGATAAAATCGCTTACATATTGAGCGATTTTGGCGATGTGCTTTTCGGAGACAATGAGCTTTTAAGTCATATTTTTGAATACGGCAAAATTTTAAGCCTTTAAAATTTCAATCGCTTTTTTCACATCTGGTGACTTGAATATGTAACTGCCAGCAACTAAAACGTTAGCCCCTGCTTTTTTGCAGAGCGAAGCAGTTTCGCTATCTACGCCACCATCAACCTGAATATCAACGTCTAAGCCTTGTCTTTCAATTTCCATTTTTAATTCTGTTACCTTTGGCAACATATCATTCATAAAACTCTGACCGCCAAAGCCTGGCTCAACAGTCATAATAAGCACCATAGAAATATCTTTAAGATAAGGAAAAACTACGTTTACTGGTGTATTCGGTTTTACTACAAGTGCCGCTTTTTTGTTGGCACTTGTTATTTTTTTTATTGTTTCTTTAATATCGCTGTTGCTCTCAACGTGAAACGATATTAAATCTGCACCTGCTTTAATAAAAGCATCTATATAATCAATCGGATTACTAATCATTAAATGACAATCAAAAACTGCAGAAGTAACTTTTCTTATAGAAGCCACAACAGGAACACCAATAGAAATATTCGGTACAAAGTGCCCGTCCATAACGTCAATATGAATATACTCAGCACCAGCCTCAACAACCTTGGTAATTTCTTCTGCTAACTTACCATAGTCCGCTGCAAGAATCGAAGGTGAAATTATAATTTTTTCACTCATAAAATAACCCCATTATCTTTCGATATATTTTTTGATACTTCTCTGTCTTTTGCAATCTGATTTTTTAATTCATCTAAATTATTAAACTTCATTTCTTCACGGATTTTTTTAAGAAGATGAACGCTTATATTCTTATCATACAAATCGCCTGTAAAACCTACAATATTAGTTTCGCTTCGTTCTTTAGACAAGCCTTCTATTGTCGGTCTTACACCAACGTTTGTTACTGATGGATATTTTTTGCCATCAATAACAGAATATGAACCATAAACACCATATTGAGGAATAATAAAATCTTCTGTAAAGAACTGATTTATTGTAGGTGAATCAATTGTTCTGCCACGAGCATCGCCGTGAACTACTAAGAAATCGTAAGAAAATTCTCTACCTAACATATTATTGGCATCTTCAATATTACCATTTCTTATAGCGTTTCTTATTCTTGTTGAAGAAACTGGCTCGCCCATATATTCAACAGGCTCACTAACTAAAAGCTCTATATTTTCTTTTTCACAAAGAGCTTTAAGGTTTTCTGTATTACCCAAAGCCTTAGAGCCAAAATGGTAATTAAAGCCACAGGAAAGTACCGAAGCACCGATTTTTTTTACAATAATTTCATAAAAGAATTCTTCATAGGTAAGGCTCATTATATCACCAAAATTCAATATAACAGGCTCTACACCCCACGCTTCAAGTAACTTTATTTTATCTGTTTCTGTTATTAATTCACCAGGTGATTTTTTCTTTAACACCTTCTGTGGATGTTCATTGAATAAAAGCACCTTTGGTTTTCTGTTACTTGCAATAGCATTCTCTATAACTCTTTTGTGACCTATATGAAAGCCATCAAAGGTACCAAGAGCTAATGCTATTCCATTTTTATTTTCACTCATAAATATCTCCTGAACGGATATTTCTATATTATATTTCTATATCATCTTTCTACGTATACCCTTTTCACGTTAAGGTTTTCGCTATTTTCGAGCGATTCACCCAAACCTAAAAATTCATTATCACAATAAACTCTCACAAAGCCCAAAGGAACTTCACCTTTTATTCTTTGTTTTAAAAGCTCGCCACCATTTTTAAAGCGTACACCCTGTGGCTTTGTAACGTTTATTTTCGGGTATTCTGAAAGAATTTTATCAACAGGAATAATAACCTTTTCTAACTCGTTATTATCTCTGTAATTTTCTAATTCAGCTAACGTGATACATTCACTTTCGTTTATTCCACAAGCAAAGCTTCTGTTTAAAGATGTCATTGTAGCACCTGTGCCCAAAGCTTCACCTATATCATAAATAAGAGAGCGTATGTAAGTGCCACTTGAACACTCTGTGTAAATAGAAAACTCATTCTCTGAAATTTTTTCTACATTGAGTTCAAAAATCTCACATTCACGTTCTTCTCTTTCTACCTCTACACCCTGACGTGCAAGCTCATAAAGTCTTACACCATCCTTTTTAAGTGCAGAATACATTGGCGGAACTTGTTTTATTTTACCCGTAAACTGTGGTAAAACCTTTAAAACATCATCAAAAGAAGCGGTTTTACCAGTTTCTTCTGTAACAGTACCCCAAATATCGAGAGTATCTGTAACAAGTCCAAGTCTGAATGTTGCCTTATATGCTTTTTTGTGAGTCGGTAAAAGCTCAATAAAACGTGTAGCACCACCCAAAGCAACAGGCAAAACGCCTGTTGCCATGGGGTCAAGAGTACCTGTATGACCACATTTCTTTTCACCGACAATTCCTCTGACACGCTTTACTGCTAAAAACGATGTCATATTTTTTTCTTTTTTTAAAGGAATTATACCAGTCATATTTTTAACATCCTAACGACATACGAATTGACTCTAAAATTTTAGATTTTGCTGTTTCGTAATCTTCTTTTACCTCACAGCCTGCAGCACCAGCGTGGCCACCGCCACCAAGACGTGCACAAATCTCTGATGCATCTATATCGCCTTCAGTTCTTACAGAAATACCGAAAGCTCCGTTTTGTTTTTCTTTAATTACTGCACCAACTAAAACGCCCTCTATCTGGCGTGGTAATGCAGTTATTGGGTAACACTCGTGCTCATTTGAACCACTTTCTTC
>JAZNUL010000128.1:0-26968 GCA_045592285.1 Acutalibacteraceae bacterium | reverse complement strand
GGGTCAAGTCCCGTGTAAAACATAACAGTTGAAGCAGTACCTGGTGTAGGGTAAAAGTCCTGAACCTGTTCAGGATTATAATTCCACTTTCTTATGAATTCAGAAAGTTTAATGGCATCCTGCAATTTACTACCAGGGTGACTCGACATTAAATAAGGTACTAAATACTGCTCTTTATTAAAGCTTTTTGTAAGTTCAAAATAACGGCTCCTGAATTTTTCATACACCGAAAATTCTGGTTTACCCATAAGCTTCAACACACTCTCAGAACAATGCTCTGGTGCAACCTTAAGCTGACCACTCACGTGGTCCTTAACAAGCTTTTTAAAGAATGCATTACCAGATGGTGATTTATCGGCTAAAAGATAGTCAAATCTTATACCAGACCGAATAAACACTTTTTTTACTTTTGGCAATCGCTCAATTTCTGAAAGAAGTTCAATATATTCACTATGGTCTGCCTTTAAATTTTTACAAGGTGTAGGGGCTAAGCATTTTTTATCAGCACACACACCACTTTTTAATTGTTTATCACAAGCAGGCTCTCTGAAATTCGCAGTAGGTCACCAACATCATTTATGTAGCCTTTGAAATCTTCCATTGTAGTTAAAAGCTTCGCTTCTTCCACTACACTTTCAATGCTTCTTGAACGTACACTTCTACCCTGATGGAAAGCAAGTGCACAGAAGTTACAACCACCAAAGCACCCTCTATTATGTGTAAGTGAAAACTTCACTTCTTCAATGGCTGGTACACCGCCCTTATCTTTATATGAAAAATGATAATCTCTCATATAAGGTAAAGCATAAACCTCGTCTAATTCTTCACGTGTAAGTGGTGCCATTGGTGGATTTTGCACGAGCATTTTATCACCATAATACTCAACCAACGCTTTACCAGAAATACCATCCTGATTTTTATATTGAATTGCAAAAGTTTTTGCATATTCTTTTTTATCATTTTTTACACTTTCAAAGTCCCAACTACCGCCGATTTCAAAGTGAATTTTCTCCTCTCTGTTGCCAAGCCACACAGTTCCACGTACGTCACGGATTTTATTTACTGGCACACCTTTATCTAAAAGTTCGGCAATTCTTCTCAAAATATTTTCACCCATACCATAGGTTAAAATATCTGCACCTGAATCCACAAGGACACTTTTCATTACTGTGTCATCCCAATAATCGTAATGACCGAATCTTCTTAAAGATGCCTCAAGTCCACCTAAAATGATAGGAACTTCAGGGTACGCTTCACGGATTTTTTTAGAATAGACAATAGTTGCCCTGTCTGGTCTTAAACCCATTTTGCCGCCTGGTGAATAGTAATCATAATTCCTTTTTCTTTTAGCAACGGTATAATGCGCTACCATTGAGTCAATATTACCAGCTGAAACTAAAAAACCGAGTCTTGGTTCACCAAAGCGTTTAAAATCATTAACCGAATGAAAATCGGGTTGAGAAAGAAATGCAACATTAAAGCCCATATCTTCCAAAACTCTTGTAATTATCGATGCACCAAAAGAGGGGTGGTCAACGTAAGCGTCACCCGAAACGTAAACGAAATCTGGCTGAAACCAACCACGTTCTTCCATTTCTTTTTTAGTTGTAGGTAAAAACTGATTGCCGTTCATACTTATAACCTCAATAATTTTTCTGCATTTTTATAAAAAATCTTTTCTTCTTCATCTTTATTAAGATTCATTGTTTTAATCATACCAATATCCCACGAAGGAGCATTCCAAGGACTATCTGAACCAAAAATAATTTTATCCACACCTTTTTTATCAAGTATTCTCAATGCCCTGTCTTTCGGCATTGTACCATAACCAAAGGCGGTGTCAAAATAACAGTTATCTATATCACAAAGATATTTTAAAACATCTTCACCCATTGAAAGACTACCCCAATGTGCACAAATAACAGGTGTTTCTATAAGCCCGACTACTTTTCTTAATCTTTCAGGTGTAGCGTGATATGGTGGTGAGAAACCAAAATCCTCACCAGCGTGAAAAACAAGAACAAAACCTAATTTTTCAATTTTCTTATATATCGGAAAAAGTCTTTCATCATCCACAAAAAACTGCTGATAATCAGGATGCAATTTTATTCCTTTTATTCCATTTTCTTTTAATCTTTCAAGCTCACTTTCCCAGTCATCAGAAAAAGGGAAAACCGAGCCAAACGGAATTATTTTTTCACTCTTTAAGGAAATAGCGAAATCATTAACATTCGTTTGCTGATTTGCATTTGTTGCAATTGAAAGTGCCACGCTTTTATCGACACCATCTTTGCTCATTAAATACAAAAGTGAAGCTTCTGTGCCATCTGTCTGTGGAATAAGTCCACCTGAAACAAAGCTTAATTTGTCTATTGTTTTCCTTGCTATTTTTTCAGGAAAACAATGCGTATGAAAATCAATAACCAACCTGAATCACCACTTTATAATATAATCTAATTTTGAAATTTTTTCAATGTTTTTTATTAATTTATATATTATATATCTTCTCCACTTCTTGACAAATTATATTGTGTTTGATAAAATTTATTTTTGTATTAGGATTTTCTATCTTTTCGACACAAAGGGGTGTACGTTTTGGAAATTGAAAGAAAAATAGGCTTCAGTAACGATATGTATATTGAAAAGCAGTCTGAACAAATCAAAAAGAGAATTGATGAATTCGGTGGTAAGCTTTACCTTGAATTCGGTGGCAAACTTTTTGATGATTTTCACGCTGCAAGAGTATTACCAGGATTTAAGCCTGACAGTAAATTACAAATGCTCTTAAAGCTTAAAGACCACGCAGAAATTGTTATAGTAATATCTGCAAATGACATTGAAAGCAACAAAGTACGCCGTGACCTTGGTATCACTTATGATATTGACGTACTTCGCCTTATGGATGCTTTTTCAAGTGTTGGTCTTTACGTTGGTAGTGTTGTTATTACACAATTTTCAGGTCAGCCTGCAGCAATAAAATTCAAAGAGAAATTAGAGACATTAGGCATTAAATCCTTTGTTCAATATATAATTGAAGGCTACCCTTACAACGTTCAGCACATTGTGAGTGAACAAGGCTTTGGTAAAAATGATTATATCGAAACAACCAGACCACTTGTTGTTATAACAGCTCCCGGTCCTGGCAGTGGTAAAATGTCAACCTGCCTTTCTCAGCTTTACCACGAAAATGCTCGTGGCGTTAAAGCGGGTTATGCAAAATTTGAAACGTTCCCTATTTGGAACTTACCTTTAAAGCATCCTGTTAACTTAGCTTATGAAGCTGCCACAGCAGACCTTAACGATGTTAATATGATTGACCCCTATCACCTTGAAGCTTACGGCAAAACAACAGTAAACTACAACCGTGACGTTGAGGTTTTCCCAGTGTTAAACGCTATGTTTGAAAAAATTGAAGGCGTCAGCCCATATAAATCACCTACAGATATGGGTGTTATTATGGCTGGTTTTTCTATTATTGACGACGAGGTTTGTAAAAAAGCTTCTCACGAAGAAATTATAAGAAGATATTTTTCAACTCTTTGCGATAAAAAGATGGGGCAGAAAAACGACCAGGCAATCCAGAAAATTGAAAGTCTTATGAATCAGGCTGGTATTTCTGTCGAAAACACAAGGCCAATAGTAAAAACGGCTCTTTTAAAAAGTGAAACTACAAATGGTCAACCTGCCGTAGCATTAGAGTTACCAAACGGACAAGTTGTTACTGGTAAAACCTCTGACCTTTTAGGTGCTTCTTCTGCCGCACTTCTTAATGCATTAAAGGTTCTTGCCGGAATTGATGACAGCGCTCTTTTAATTAAGAGAGAAATTATTGAACCTATTCAGGACCTTAAAACAGACTTTTTAGGCAACAGAAACCCACGACTTCACACAGACGAGGTTTTAATTGCACTTTCAATGAGTGCTACAACAAGCGATGTTGCAAAAAAAGCTATTGCAGAGCTTAAAAACCTTGCAGGAAGCGAAGCACACTCAACTGTTATTCTTTCACAGATTGATGCTGATATTTTCAGAAAACTTGGTATCAACTTAACTTGTGAGCCACAATACCAAAGCAAAAAGCTTTATCACAAATAATGATTTATTAAAAAATCCGTAACGATTTCTCGTTACGGATTTTTTATTTATGCAATCGGAATAAGTATACCATCTGTAAATACAGATGAACTCTTTGTTTTACCGTTATAAGCATAAACCTTATATCTGTAAGTGCTACCTGCTGGTGCCGTTGTATCACTGAATGCAAGAGCACCTTTAAGTGAAGCTATTTTAGTTGAAGCTGACCATTTACCATCAGCACCAAGCACCTGACGATAAACCACATATTTTGTTGCTCCTGGAATTTCATTCCAACTAAGGGTTATTGCAGTTCCGCTAACCACAGCTGTTGTTGTAGGTGTAGTAACACAACGCATTGCTGCAGACGCCTTACGTGCACTTAAACTATTACCGTTCACAGCATGAACTGTATATTTATATTTACCGGTATTTACTGCTGTAGAATCAATGTATGAATTAGTAGATGAAGTACCTATCTGTTGCCATTCTGACCATTGTTCATTAACACTTGTTTTACGGTAAACAATATAGCTTTCAGCACCAGAAACTGCATTCCAGTTAATCTTTACACCATAAATTGAGTTAATAGCTGTTGGTTCTGGACGAGTGAGGTAAACAACGTTATTAGAAGCGCCCACACTACTCTTTGAACCAGCATTTATTGCTTTTACTGTGTATTTGTAGTTAACACCTGATTTAACAGTTTTATCTGTAAATGATTTAGCTGTTGCACCTGCTGTACCAAGTTTTTTCCACTTAGTCCAAGCACCATCAACGAACTCTGAACGATAAACTGCATAATTAGTAGCACCAGTTACCTGATTCCAATTACCCTTAATTGCACCATTTGCATTTTCTATTGTTACAACTGGTTGTGCAAGTCGTCTGAGAACCTTACCTGATGAAGCGACGCTTGAACCGTAATCATTGATTGCTGTAACAGTATATTTATATTTAACGCCCTCTTTTGCAGTTTTATCTGTGAACGATTTTGTTGTTGCACCTGCTGTACCTAATTTAACTGTTGCAATAAACTTTTTATCAGCATCACTATATTCTGAACGTGTAATAACGTAACCTGTTGCACCATTTATAGTTTCCCAGCTACCCTTAATACCTGTTTCTGTGTTAGAAATTTTAAGAGTTGGTTGTGCTAAGAAGCTGATAGTTGCAGAAGACTTACGTTCACTGTAAGATTTACCCTGACAAGCACGAACAGAATACTTATAAATCGCACCACTTTCTATAGTTGTATCAGTAGTTGAAGTTTTACCGTCTTTTATTGTTGCAACGCTCTTCCAGTCAGACCACTTTCCGTCAACAAGCTGCGAACGGTAAGCAACATATTTATCTGCACCAAGAACAGTATCCCATTTAAGAATTATGCCTGTTGTTGTACTTGTAAGTGCAGGTTTTATAGGATTGATAAATATAAGTTTATTAGAAGTTTTTATGCTGCTCTTATAATCACCATTGTAAGCTTTAACTGTATACTTATACTGTTTACCAGCTACAACATTTTTATCAGAAAATTCACCAACACCCTGATTTACTGTGCCGATTTTTTTCCACTTTGTCCAGCCGTTGTTTATAAAATCTGAGCGATAAACATTGTAGGTTAAAGCATTATCTACATCAGTCCATTTAACCTTGATACTGCTTGTTTTGTTGTAAGCTTTAGCCACAGGTGTTGCAAGTGTAAGCTTTGCTATAACCTCTTTCTTAAGCTCTTTGCTACAAACAGTACAAGTTGTATGCCTTACACCATCTTCTGTAAAGGTTGCTTCTTTGTCTACAATCCAGTCACTTTCAGTATGACCTAATGCATTAACCTCAATACCAGGTTCAAATGTCTTTTTACAGTCATTACAATACTCGTCACCAGTGTAGCCCTTTTCTTCACAAGTAGGATGTTTTACATTTATAGTTTCAACATTTTTGTGAGCATCAGGATTAATTGCAATTTCTGTTTTTTCAGCTACCTCTTTACATCCTTCGTTTTCGCAAACCTTGAATTTTGAACCAACTGTAGTACAAGTCGCTTCAATTACTGTAAATTCTTTTGCAAAACTATGAGCTTTATTATCTATCGGAAGTTCTGATGGTAACAAATAATCACAACCATTTGCGCAAGTAACTTTTGCTTCACCAGTTTGAGTACATGTTGCTTTTTTCACTATAGTTGTAACTAATTTGTGATTATTAGGATCAATTTTTGTATCTCTTGTAACTGGTTCAGAACAAAGAGTGCAAATACCCTCTTCCTTACCTGCTACCATACAAGTACCATCAACAGATTTTTTCCAACCATCTTCAGCTACTTTATGATTTTTATGCTCTGTTATAGCCATTTTACCAGTAGCATATTCAATGATATAGTTATCACTATTTGTTACGGTAGCACCTGTTGCTGTAATTGTGTAATCGCCTGTCTTCTTTACATCTGCATCAGTAGTTAATGTTGGCTCGGTTTCTACCTTATCATCACCAATTAAACCAGTAACAGTATAAGTTAAGTCTGGTAAATCATAATACTGCTCTGATGATAAATCATCCGGAGTAATTGTAACAGTCGCAGGAGTGATGTTTACAGTAGTACTTTCAGGAGTAGATACTGAGTAATTTTTAGCATCATCACCAGTAAGAACTATTGAACCCTCAACTTTAACAGTCTTATCTTTTCCTGCATTTGCATCAGCGATAGTACCTGTAAGTCCAGATAAATCAAAGCCAACCTCATCGCCAGTTATTAAACCTGTATATTCAATAGTATCATTTTTATCAATTTCTACTTCAAGTGTGCCATTATAAGCACGGTCAACTGCAGAAATCTTAGTTACAACAATTACTGCCTTACTGATTTCAAATTTAAGTTTTGCAGTAGCATCACCCATCTCAATAAACGCAGTGTACTCACCAGCATCAGTAGCCTTAATGTTAGTTACTGTATATTCAACAGGCAACTCTTCATGTGAAGCCTTGACTGTAACACTCTTTTCAGTTCCGTCATAAATAAGATTTTCAGGAGCAACTAACTCTACAGTAATTGTTTTAATATCGCAACCAGCCTTCTGACATTCTGCAGTAATCACTGCACCGCTTGCTGAGTATTTCCAGTCATGTTTGTGGGCTTCAATTGTAAATTTCCAATCATCGCATTCAATTCCATCTGCTTGAGCGAAGTTTTCGCCATCTGCAACATCAATTTTTACAATATATGTTCCTTTTTCTTTAGGCGTAACCACATTTCCTTTGGAATCATAATATTTTACAGTAATTGCACCCATACCGGTAATATCAGTATTAGCTTCAACTGTTGCTGTTTTCACATTACCATCATAAGTTAAATTTTCTGGTAAAGTAAATGTAAAGTTTTTAGCAGTTGGTGTTGCTTTTTCAATAGTAACACTTACAGAAGCTTCTTCAGAGTTATTGTGATTTTCATCGCCTTCAACTTTGTAATAAACAGTGTAAGCACCTACATTTGTAGCCGTAGGAATTGTTGTACTCCACTCACCATTTTCACCTAATCTGTACTGTATAGTACCATCATCAGTAACACCTGCTGTTATGAGTTCCTGAGCAGAACCTGTATAAACTAAGTTTTCTTCTGGTGTAGGCTCTTTCTTAACTGTAGGAACAGCCTTAGTTATTTCGTATGGTAATACTTTTGTGTATTTCGGTGTTCCATCTTCTTCAAAACCAAATGAATAGTTATGGTTTAAAAGTGTAACAGTAACATCTACAGGACCTACGTTTGTGTTGTCAGAATATTCTACAGTGTAATCTGTACCTTTAGCTAAAGTTTCATTTTCACACAAATCATTAAAATTAACACCTGGTGTATGAGCAGTTCCGTTATAGACACCACTATTTTGTGTTAATGTTGTTGTAATAGTTTTTGGTTTAATTGTAAATTCTACTGATACTGTTACTTCACCTAATGTGATTGAAGCTCTATATTCACCTGCATTTATCGGTAAAGTCTCGCCCTCTAATTCAGTATAAACTTCCTCACCATTATTAATGCTCTTTAATTCATAAGTTATTTTTGTAGTTTCAAAAGCAACGTCTTCTGCTGTATCAGCCACTTTTGCTTCTTTTGCTTTGGCATCATAATACAAGTGTGGTTCACCTTCTGCTGGTGCCGGTGCATTTAACGTAATTGTTACAGGAGCAGTTTTATAAGCGCATCCTTCTTCACTACAAGTTGCAACTATTTTAGCCTTCTCCATCTGCGCACTATATTCCCATATATGTGTCTCGCTATCTCCCTCTTCTGCACTTGCAACTACAGGTGTTGAGAAGCAAATACCTAAAACAAATATGCATGATAAAAATAAACTTAAAACTTTTTTCATCAAAACACTTCCTTTAAAAACTTAAGTAAATATTTTGTTTTTAAATCCGCAATAACTGCAGATTATTATACATTATGATTGTACTAATTTTTAGTTGCAAAGTCAATGTTTTTACAGAAATATAATTTTTGGTTTTTAGATTGTTTACAATTTAGGAAATAGGAAGCAGGAATTAGATGTTATAAAATAAATTCACCCTATCATTTTTAGTTGATATAAAAACCAACTTTAAATGATAGAGTGTTTTCATTCAATACAACGCCCTAATTCCTAATTCCTAATTCCTAATTCCTAATTCCTAATTCCTATTTCAAAGTCGCCAACATAACCGCCTTAATTGTATGCATTCTGTTTTCTGCTTCTTCGAACACAACCGACTGTTCGCTTTCAAATACATCGTCAGTAACTTCAACTGCAGTTCTGTTGAACTTGTCACAGATTTTTTTACCGATTTCTGTCTTCTTATCGTGGTAAGATGGTAAACAGTGCATAAAAATTGTGTCTTTACCCGTGTGTGACATTAACTCTTTATTTACCTGATAATCTGACAAATCGTTAATTCTTTCTGCCCACACGAGTTCTGGCTCACCCATTGAAACCCACACATCTGTGTAAACAACGTCTGCATTTTTAACTGCAGAAACAGGGTCCTCTGAGAAAGTAAGTGTAGCACCAGTCTGCTTTGCAATCTTTTTGCATTCGCCAACTAAATCTGTATCAGGGAAATATTTTTTAGGTGCACAAGCAACAAAGTTCATACCCATTTTTGCGCAACCTACCATAAGAGAGTTACCCATATTATATCTTGCATCGCCAAGGTACACAAAGTTTATACCCTTTAACTTTCCGAATTTTTCTTTAATTGTAAGAAAATCGGCTAAAATCTGTGTAGGATGGAACTCATTTGTAAGACCATTCCAAACAGGAACTTTAGAAAATCTTGCTAATTCTTCAACTACTTCCTGACCATAACCACGATATTCAATTCCGTCATAAATTGAAGAAAGAACTCTTGCTGTGTCGGCAATACTTTCTTTTCTTCCTATCTGTGAAGCAGATGGGTCAAGGTAAGTAACGCCCATTCCTAAATCGCGGGCAGCAACCTCAAAGCTACAACGTGTTCTTGTGCTTGTTTTTTCAAATATAAGAGCAATATTTTTACCTTTTAATTCTTCGTGAGGAATGCCCTTTTTCTTTTTTTCTTTAAGCTCTGCCGCAAGGTCTATAAGATATTCAATTTCTTCAGTTTTATAATCAAGAAGCTTTAAAAAATCTCTTCCTTTTAAATCCATTTACTTACCCTACCTTTACTGCTTTCTTTATAACGTTTATTGCCTTAATTAATTCATCATCTGTAATATTAAGTGGCGGTAAAAGTCTCACTTTATTCTTTGCCTTTATAGGAAGAACGCCGTTTTCTTGACAAATTTTAATTACTTCAGAAGCATCCTTTTCGGTTTCAATACCAAGCATAAGACCAAGACCTGTAACACTTTTCACACCATCTGCCTGTGATAATTCATCAATTATATATTTTGATTTTCTCTTAACATCCTCTAAAAATCCGTATGTAAGACGAGAAATTATATTAACCGCACCAGCACAAGAAACGGGGTTTCCTCCAAAGGTTGAGCCGTGTGTACCACTTGTTAAAACATCCTTTGTTTTTTCGCCCATAATAACAGCACCAATAGGAAGTCCACCGCCCAAGCCTTTTGCAGTTGTGACAATATCTGGTGTAATTCCATAATGCATATATCCGAAAAGCTTACCTGTTCTGCCGTTACCAGTCTGAACCTCATCAACAATCATCAATATATCTTCTTTTTCACAGATATCTTTAATAGCATCAACAAACTCCTGTGTAAGTGGCACAACACCACCCTCACCCTGAACAGTTTCAAACATAATAGCCGCTAACTTGTTTTCTGAAACCACTTTTTTGAGCATTTCAACATCATTTGCATCTGTATAAATAAAGCCATCTGTAAGCGGTAAAAAGTCGTTGTGAAATACATCCTGACCAGTTGCCGCAAGAGTTGTAATTGTTCTGCCGTGAAAACTGTTATTAAGAGTTAAAATTTTATAGTAATCCTTGCCTTTTTTTTCAAAAGCATATTTTCTTGCAGTTTTAATTGCACCCTCATTTGCTTCTGCACCGGAATTGCCGAAAAACACCTTTTTCATACCTGTTTTTTCACAAAGCAGTTCAGCTAATTTTACACAAGGCGCTGAGTAATAAAGATTTGATGTATGCTGACAAACTGTTAACTGTTTAGCAACTGCCGAAGTCCATTCTTCATCGCACATACCAAAAATGTTAACGGCAATACCGCTACCCATATCAATGTATTCTTTGCCGTCGCTATCTACTACGGTTGAGCCTTTACCAGAAACAATTTCAATAGGAAATCTTGCATAAGTATTGGCAATATAATACTGGTCTTTCTCCTTGATGTTCATAAATATCCCCTTATCTGTCTTCGTCATAGTGCTCAGTAACCATTGTACCAGCACCTTCATCTGTCAATAACTCTATAAGAATTGAGTGTGGAATTCTGCCATCCATAATAATTACTTTTTCTACACCTTTTCTTATAGCGTCAATGCAACACTCAACTTTTGGAATCATACCACCAGAGATAACTCCACTCTGGAATAACTTCTGTGCATCTTCAATATTGATACATTTTATAATAGAATTCGGGTCATCCTTATCCTTTAAAACACCCGCAATATCTGTCATTGAAATAAGTCTTGTAGCATTCATAGCACCGGCAATAAATGAAGCCGCTGTATCTGCATTTATGTTATAAACATTACCCTCGTTATCACAACCAATAGTTGAAACAACCGGAATATATCCTTTTTCAAGAACGTCTAAAACAGGTGTTACGTCAACGTTTGTAATTCTACCAACAAAACCGAGTCTTTCGTCTTTTACCTCTGCTTCAATCATATGGCCATCAAGACCAGAAATACCAATAGCCTTGCCACCCTTAATCTGAATAAGATTAACGAGTGATTTATTTATTTTACCAGCAAGAACCATCTGAACAACGTCGGCAGTTTCTTTATCTGTAACACGAAGACCATCAACAAACTGACTCTCTTTGCCAATTTTATTTAATGTATCTGTAATTTCAGGACCACCGCCGTGAACTAAAACAACCTTAACACCAATGAGGTGAAGAAGCACAATATCCTCCATAACCTGTTGCCTTAATTCTTCACTTACCATAGCATTACCACCGTATTTTACTACGATAATTTTATCGTGATATTTCTGTATGTATGGCAAAGCTTGAGTAAGAATTTCTGCTCTGTCTAAATTTGTAACGCTTTTATCTATCATGTTCTGTAATCTCCGTTGATTTTTACATATTGGTAAGTTAAATCGCAACCCCAGGCAGTAGCACTTGAAGTGCCGTCATTCAACTCAATCTTTGTAACAATTTCTTTTTCTAAAAGAATTTCTTTTGCTTTTTCTTCTGAGAATTCAACGCCTGCACCATTTTTGCAAACGAGAATTTCACCTTTATCTGAAATAAATGAAACGTCAATTTTAGTAACATCTACATCTGCACCACTGTAACCTATAGCACAAAGCACTCTGCCCCAGTTTGCATCTGCACCAAACATAGCCGCCTTAGTGAGAGATGAGCAAATAACGCTCTTTGCAACTGTCTTTGCTATATCTTCACTCTTTGCACCATTCACCTGACACTCAAGAAGCTTTGTAGCACCCTCGCCATCACCAGCAATCATTCTGCAAAGATGAACAGTAATTGTGTTAAGTGCTTTCATAAATGTGTCAAAAGCTTCGCCGTCACAAGTAATTTCTTCATTACCTGCCATACCATTAGCAAGAACTGTTACCATATCGTTTGTTGAAGTATCACCATCAACACTAACCATATTGAAAGTATTTTTAATATCAGTTGAAAGTGCTTTTTTAAGCATTTCTGGTGAGATAGCACAGTCAGTTGTAATGAAAACAAGCATTGTAGCCATATTAGGATGAATCATACCAGAGCCTTTAGCAATACCGCCGATTTTACATTCCTTGCCATCAATTTCAAAAGAAACTGCAATTTCTTTTACAACTGTATCTGTTGTCATAATACCCTCTGCGGCATCAAGACTGTTATTGCCCAAAGAATTTTTAAGTTCTTCCATACCATTTTTTATTGGTTCAATATCGAGTGGCTGACCAATAACACCAGTTGAAGCAACTACAACGTCATTTTCTGAAATGTTCATAGTTTCAGCTACTAATTTACTCATACCCTCTGCAATTTCAATACCATTTGCATTACAGGTGTTAGCATTACCACTGTTGCAGATAACTGCCTGAGCAAAACCGTCGGCAATATGATTTTTAGTAACAACGAGTGGAGCACCTTTAACTAAGTTAGTTGTATAAACCGCTGCTGCAGATGCTCTTTTTTCGCTGAAAATCAAGCTTAAATCTTTTTTTGTTTTATTTTTTCTTATACCACAGTGAATACCACCTGCGGTAAAACCTGTTGCGGCACAAACGCCACCATTAATAATTTCCATAAGTATACCTCTATTTTACAACTAAACCTGTTGTTTCATCTTGCCCTAAAACTATATTAAGACATTCTATTGCGGCACCCGAAGCACCTTTGCCTAAATTGTCATATCTTGCAGTTAAAATAATCCTGTCTTCATTACCGAAAACTGCAATTTCCATTGTATCCAAATCTGAATAAGCGTTAGCAGAAATAAATCCTGCTTCGTCATTATTCTCTTTAAAATTAACAATAGGACCATTATATTTTTCTTTATAGATATTTTTTATATCATCAAGTGTAGTGCCGTCTTTTAACATACTCTTAAATATCGGTACTGTCACTTCCATACCCGAATAAAACGGAGCAACAACAGGGCAAAACACAGGAGCATTTTCAATACCACTGATTGCTTTCATTTCTTTTAAATGTTTATGTTGCTGGGTAAGACCATATTGCCTTGGTGCATCTAAAAGAGCGTCTCTTTCGGCACCCTCATATTCTGCAATCATCTTTTTGCCACCACCTGAGTAGCCAGTAAGTGAAAAGCAAGAAAGATTTTCTGTTTCACTTAAAATTCCAGCCGCTACAAGCGGATATATGAGTGCTATAAAGCCACTTGCGTGACAACCTGGCACTGCAATTCTTTTGCTGTTTTTTAATTTTTCTCTATGATTTTCTGAAAGCTCAGGGAAGCCATAAGCAAAAGTTTCATCAGTTCTGTGAGCTGTTGAAGTATCAATTACAACTGTGTTATCATTTTCAATTAAGCTCACAGATTCTCTTGCAGCATCATCCGGAAGACACAAGAATGCAATATCTGCACTGTTGAGCGCTTCTTTTCTTGCACCTAAATCCTTTCTTTTTTCTTCAGAAAGTGTAATTATTTCAATACCTTTGAAATTTTCAAGCCTTTCAAAAATTCTAAGACCTGTGGTCCCTGCTTTACCATCAATAAATATCTTTTTTGCCATTTATAAACTCCGTAACATACTCTATTTGCTTTTCTACTGATTCGTAACCAGTAGAGCCTGCAGAAATTCTCTTTTTAATACAAGTTTCAAGTGAAATTTCTTCGTATAAATCCTCAGTGAATAACTCGCTGATTTTCTGATATTCTGAAAGCTCCATATTATCAAGAACAATGTTTTCATCAATACATTTTGCAACAATCTGACCTACAATTTTGTAAGCAGAGCGGAATGGAAGACCTTTTTTGACAAGGTAGTCCGCCAAATCTGTTGCATTTATAAAGCCTTTTTGTGCTGCCTTATACATATTGTCTTTTAAAGCAACCATTGTAGAAATCATTGGTGCAAAAATGCTGAGGCACTTTTTAACAGTTTCAATACCATCAAAAATTGCTTCTTTATCTTCTTGCATATCTTTATTATAAGCAAGTGGTAAGCCTTTAAGTGTAGTTAAAAGTGACATTAAATCACCATAAACTCTACCCGTTTTACCCCTTACGAGCTCTGCCATATCAGGATTCTTTTTCTGTGGCATAATGCTTGAGCCTGTTGTGTATGAGTCATCTAATTCAACAAATTTGAATTCCCAAGAACTCCAGAGAATTACTTCTTCAGAAAATCTTGATAAGTGCATCATAATTAAGCTAAAGCAAGAAAGAAGCTCAACACAAAAATCTCTGTCAGAAACACCGTCTATACTGTTTTGTGTTATACCATAAAAGCCTAATTCTTTTGCTACAAATTCTCTGTCGGTATTATATGTAGTACCTGAAAGTGCACAAGAACCAAGTGGTGAATAATTCATTCTTTTTACTGCATCTGAAAGACGACTTACATCACGGATAAACATCATAGCATACGCTAAAAGATGGTGAGCGAATGTAATAGGTTGCGCCCTTTGCAAGTGTGTATAGCCAGGCATAATTGCATCTTGATTTTTCTTAGCCTGTTCTAAAATTGCTTCTATTAAATTATATAAAAGTTCATTAACTTCTACCGCTTCATCTCTTAAATAAAGGCGGATATCAAGTGCTACCTGGTCATTTCTGCTACGTGCTGTGTGAAGCCTTTTACCTACGTCACCCTTACGCTTTGTAAGCTCTGCTTCAACGAACATATGAATATCTTCTGCTTCCATATCAATAGGAAGTGCACCACTTGTAATATCATCACAAATTGAAGAAAGACCATCGGTAATTTCATTAAAATCCTCTTTAGAAATAATGCCTTGTCTTACAAGCATTGAAGCGTGTGCTATTGAACCTTTTATATCCTGCACATACATTTTACTGTCAAAGTGAATGGAAGAATTAAAGTCATCTGCTTCTTTGTCTAAAGCTTTCCCAAATCTTCCTGCCCACATTTTATCCATAATAATAAAAGTCCTTTCAAATTTTATTAACCACTGACTGTTTCTAATCAGTGGTTAATACTAATTATTATAACAATTATTTATCTAAACCATTTTTCTCTTTCATTTTTGCCATAACTTTGATTGGGAGACCATAAAGGTTAATGAAGCCTGCTGAATCCTTCTGGTCATAAACCTCGTCCTCATCAAATGTAGCAATTTCAGGGTCATAAAGTGAGAATGGAGATTTAACACCTGCATTAATCATATTACCCTTATAGAGCTTGAGTGTAACGTCACCTGTTACAGTTTGTTGTGTGCTCTTAACGAATGCTAAAATTGCTTCTGTAAGTGGTGTAAACCATTGTGCATTGTAAACGAGCTCTGCTAACTTCTGAGCAACAAGTGCTTTGTAGTGAGCTGTTTCTTTATCAAGACAGATTGTTTCAAGAACCTCGTGAGCCTTGTAAAGAATTGCACCACCTGGAGTTTCATAAACACCACGGCATTTCATACCAACAAGTCTGTTTTCAACGATATCAAGAAGACCGATACCATTTGCACCGCCAAGCTCATTGAGTTTTTCAACGATTTCAACTGAACCCATAGCTTTACCATCAATAGCTGTTGGAACACCTTTTTCAAAGTGGATTGTTACATAAGTTGGTTTATCTGGAGCCATTTCTGGTGAAACGCCCATCTCTAAGAAGCCTTCTTTATTATAAAGTGGCTCGTTCATTGGGTCTTCAAGGTCAAGACCTTCGTGTGAAAGGTGCCAGATGTTTTTATCTTTAGAATAGTTTGTTTCTCTGCTTATTTTAAGTGGAACGTTGTGTGCTTCTGCATAATCAATTTCTTCTTCACGAGATTTAATATCCCACTCTCTCCAAGGAGCAATAATTGGCATATCTGGTGCGAATGCTTTAATAGCAAGTTCAAAACGAACTTGGTCATTACCTTTACCTGTGCAACCGTGACAAATAGCATCTGCACCCTCTTGTAAAGCGATTTCTGCAACTCTTTTACCAATTGAAGGACGAGCAAATGCCGTACCTAAAAGATATTCTTCATATTTTGCACCAGCCTGAACGCAAGGAAAAACGTAATCTTCAATAAATTCTTTTGTAAGATCTTCAACATAAAGCTTTGAAGCGCCTGTTTTAAGAGCCTTTTCTTCAAGACCTTCTAATTCACTTGCCTGACCTACGTTACCTGAAACTGCAATAACTTCGCAGTTATTATAGTTTTCTTTAAGCCAAGGAATGATAATTGATGTATCAAGTCCACCTGAGTAAGCTAATACTACTTTTTTAATGTTTTTCTTATCCATTTTATATTGCCTCCAAAAATCGTTTTTGAAAAAATATTCATTCTGTGTGCATAATATTACAACTTTACGCTGTGTTTGTCAACACTTTTTTCATAAATATTTATATTTTTGTCGTTTTCCACCTACTTCTCGCATATTTATGCAGTATTTTGTGCATATTATTCATTTTATACAGTTTTAATCCATTCTTTATTTTATACACCTATTTATTCCACAACAGTACGTTGTTTATCATTTCTCCGAAACTTTTTCGTGAATTCCTATCAATTTTTTGGGATTTACTATTGATTTTTTTAGTAATTTATGTTAAATTATACTTGTATTGTGTGGTGTTTTTGTATGTTTTTCCTATATATAGCACTGCAAAAAGTAACAAGCACTATATATTGTTGTATTTATCCAACACTTTTGGGTGTTTTTGTTGCTTTTCTCGAAAAATCACTATTAATCTGGATTTGCTGGAGGTCTTTTTTGTGGACAAGAAAACTCTCTTGGCTGTTGATGATGCCGAAATAAACAGAAAAATACTTTCTAAACTCTTTTCTTCTGACTTTGATGTTATCGAAGCGGCTGATGGTAAAGAGGCTCTCGATTTAATTGCTGAAAAACAAGGTAATATTGACGTTATTATACTCGATATTATTATGCCAAAATATGACGGGTTCTATTTTCTTGAAAAAATCAAAAACACTGATTTTTCAGATATTCCTGTTGTTATTGCCACAACCGATAATTCACCAGAGGCTGAAGAAAAACTTTTAGACCTCGGTGCAACAGATCTCATTTATAAACCATTCAATCCACAGAATGCAGTAAAAAGAGTCAAGGCTATTCTTGCACGTAGAGAAAATGAAAACCAGAGAATCAAATCTGCTACATCTTCTGCTGAGAGTCGTCATACAATGGCTATGCGCCAGACTAACACCTTCTCTGCAGAGTATGACTTTGAAACAGGCAAAACCTTTATTGACCCTGAATACATCCAGTTTGTTCATCGTGATTTTATAAATATTGATATTTTTGACCCTACAACTATGATTGGTCTTATATATAGACCTGACCTTGATGCTGTTGTGTCATTCCTTAACTTGGGCGATGTTCACGACACTACACAGCGCTATATCAATATAAGAATTCTTACAGATAACAACATTTATGAGTGGTTCCGCCTTGCCCTTACCCTTTATGTTGAAAATGGCGTAAAAACTAAAACGATTCTTACCTTCAATAATATCAATAATGAGATGGAGGCTATCAAAAAGCTTGAAATTTTCTCATCTATTGACAGACTCACCAAAATTCCTAACAGAAATACATTTGTTGAAAAAACTCAGGCAATTATTGAAGAAAATGAAGCTCAGAAATTTGCAATTGTCCGTTTCGACATTGAAAGCTTTAAAATTATTAACCAGCTTTTCGGTACATCTGAGGGTGACTCAATCCTAAAATTTATTGCTGTTAAACTTCAGGAAATTATTGAACCAATTAAAAATGGTACATACTGCAGAATCACTTCAGACTTATTCGCATTCTCTATTCCTTATGATGGCGATGAACTTGTTAATAAGGTTATTGATACTTTAGTTGCTGCAGTTAAAATGTATCCACTTAACTTTGACATCACACTTTCATTTGGTATTTATATTGCAGAAAATTCAGAATATTCTGTAAGACATATGCTCGACAGAGCAGCCGTTGCACAGAAAGCAACAAAAAATAATTATAAATCTCACGTTTCTTACTTTGATGAAGCTCTCAAAGAACAAGAAGAAATTGAAATTACAATCGTTTCAGAAATGAAACGCGCACTCGAAAATGGTGAATTTAAAATTTATCTTCAACCAAAAGTTGATATGAGAACCGGTAAAATCATAGGTTCAGAGGCACTTGTTCGTTGGGTTCACCCTGAAAAAGGTCTTATTTCACCAAGAAACTTTATTCCGATTTTTGAAAACAACGGATTCATTACAGAACTTGACTACTACATTTTTGAAACTGTTTCTAAACAGCTTAATAAGTGGCGTGACGAGGGTATTCCTGTACTCCCTGTTTCTGTTAACGTTTCACGTGCAGACCTTTATGACCCTAACTTATTCCCTAACATTGTCAGAATTGTTGATAAATATAACATTCCACACGAAGATATTGAATTTGAACTTACTGAAAGTTCATTCATTTCTGACAACCACAAGTTAGTTGAACTCACCTTCAACCTTCAAAAAGGTGGCTTCCACGTTCTTATGGATGACTTTGGCAGTGGTTATTCTTCACTCAACTCTCTTAAAGATATTAAGGTTGACGTTCTTAAAATTGACATTAACTTCTTACCTACATCAAAAGATGATGAGAGAGCTGGTAAAATTCTCACTTCTGTTGTTTCAATGGCTCAGGCTCTCGACCTTAAGGTTGTTGTTGAAGGCGTTGAAACAAGAGACCAGGCAGATTTCCTTATAAGCATAGGTGCTTATGAAGCACAAGGCTACTATTTCTTCAGACCAATGCCAATAGAAGATTTTGAAAAAGCTTTAAAGGCTCAATTAGAAGAAGCCAAATAATCTAAAAGGTTCCGCTATTGTTTATATGAATCTGATAGGAGATATTTCCAATGAATGAAACGATTTTAATTGTTGATGATGCAGAGTTTTCACGAACTGTCATGAAGCAAGCGTTATTTAACGCTGGATTTGATAATATTTTAGAAGCAACTACAGCAGAAGAAACCCGCAAGATTTTTGAGAGCGAGTCACCTGACCTTACTGTGCTTGATATTATGCTTCCTGACAATTTCGACTTAAAACTCCTTTATGAGCTTTTAAGCTTAAACAAAGAAGCAAGAATTGTTATTAACTCTGCTATTAACAAACCAGAAATAACTCGTGAAGCACTTTTAGCAGGTGCTCGTGGATTTATAACAAAGCCATTTAATGAAGTTGACTTTTTATGCAAAATAAAAATGGCGTTGGAAGATTAATTTAAAAATATAGGGAACAAATCGAGTTTATTTAACCCGATTTGTTCCCTAAATTTTTTCTATAATCCAATAAATAAGCCCATAAACACTTGCCGCACCGCAGCCGTAAACTATTACAGGACCTGCTAAATTGAACATTTTAGCACCTGTACCTAAAATATGTCCCTCAGCTTTGAATTCAAGCGCTGGTGACACAACGGAATTTGCAAAACCTGAGATTGGAACAAAACACCCAGCTCCACCAATTTTTGCCAATTTATCAAACACGCCTATAATTGTAAGAATTGCAGTAATAACAATAAGCGTTATTGAAACAAGCGCTTTCGCCTCTGTAAGCGTCATAGATGTCATAAGATACAACGTTCTTAAAACCTGACCCAGACAGCTTATTGCACCACCAAATAAAAATGCATTGATTAAATCTTTTTTTAATGGCGATTTAGGAGTTAACTTTTCTACTAATTTACTATATTGATAATTTCTCATAATTTTCACCTAAAAAAAGTATTTCCAAAAACTAATAAAATACAATTACCAAAAATTGTTTGTTTAGAGTGAGTGTGTTCGAACCAGATATGGTTTAATACAGTCACTCTAGATGAGATGGCTTTTTATTCAAAAAACAACTAAGAACTCCGAAACTCAAAAGTTTCGGAGTTCTGTTCTGCGCTAAAATAACAATTTTTATAAAATATAGATTATGATGTCACGTCTACCCCAGTTAACACACTCCTGTTCAGTATCCATATAAAGGTCAACTGTCCAGTCTGTGCTGTTAATAAAACCACCTGTGTCTGCTGCTATACAATAACCGTAAACACGTTTGCCATCTGCAGAAACAATATACATTTCTGTGCCATAAGGAATTTCATTTGGGTCAACTGCAATATAACCTGTTCTTACCTTTTCACCTGTTGATGTTATTCCACCAGGCATACAGTAAGCAGTAGCCTTAGCATTAATTGCTTTTTTATAATTTGTAGGAATGCCGTTTGCACCTATATTAACATAGGATGGAACTGCAAGGTCACTTATTGGTGTAGAAGATGGTGTTGTTGAAGGCTTCACGTTTGCCTTTGTACCAACTTCAATAATCTTATCAACAGGACGTTTCGTAATATTTGACTCTTTTACAACACGGTCAATAAGAACGTCTCCTATATACGACTCTTTATAAGTGATCTCTCTTACACCGTTCTGACCTTCTTGTTTAACACGAGACTTACCTGCTGCTAAAGCATCTGTGTAAAGGTATTTAGTATTAAATGAAAGCTTTTCAGTAACTGTGTAAACCTTTGTTTTAACTTTTATAACTTCAATTACAATGCCATTCATAAGCGGTGTATTTTCACCTGGCTTTGTCTGGTCATCTTCACTGATATTAAGGTCAACCTTAGAAATAGCGTCGCCTACTGTTTTACCTGAAACAGTTCTTTCGTAAACTACGCCATCTATTTTAATCTTAATATCATAAGCACCGTAAACTTCAATTTCCATTCCCTCTACGAGTGGCTCATCTAATGAATAGTTTACTGATGCACCTTCAGGTAAGTTGATTTCTGCCATTTTAATAGCATCACTGACTGTTCCTGAAGCAAACACTGCATAAGTCGAGCCCTCATAATTAGTAATGGACACGCTTACACCTCTGTTTATTTTTATTACTGTTTCGTCTTCCCCAGCCTTAAACTCTGCAAGGTCTAATTTGTCACCATAAGCTTCATTGAATAAAATATCATTTTCTTCAAGAATTGCCTCTGGCTTTGTTTCTCGGGTACGAGTAACAATAACTTTTTCGCCGTCCTTAATCTTAACATCATAAGATTTGCCTGGCTTAGCGAATGCAGTAACTGAAACGAAGAATAATACTACTACCATAAGAAGTGCTAACTTTCTATTAGGTAAATGCACTGCCATTTCGCCTTTTTTAAATTTTGTCATGGTATAAATACTCCTTAAACAAGCAATCTTTATTTAATTTATATTGATTGCTGTTAATAGATATTCTTATGCACAATTAAACACTGAGTTGTGAATTCAATGTAAAACTATGAACAAAAATATCGCTCTTATCCTATGGCAAGATGTATTATATCCATTTTTTTGGTATTGTCAAATAATTTGGCGTGCCACAATTTGTTGATATTGCACAAACCATTCGCACAAAATCGACCAATTACCACTGTATTCTGTATTTTATTCAACACCTGTTGTATATTTTTTATTTACATTTTGTAAAAAATGCAAAAATTACAATTTGTAACTTTTAGCTTTTTCTCTTGCCAATCATAAATATTGTGTATTTTTTCAAATTTTTGTTGACATAAGCACAATTTAGGGCGATAATATTAGACATCACAACATTCTCTTAATAATAAAAGGACTTAATATGAACATTAAAATTCCAGAAAAAATAAATTACATTCTTGAAACTTTTTGGCAGAATGGGTTTGAAGCTTACTGTGTTGGCGGAAGTATCCGTGACAGCGTTATGGGTATTCCCACAGGCGATTGGGATATTACTACTTCTGCTTTACCAGAAGAAACAAAAGAACTTTTTAAAAGTGAAAAAATTATTGATACTGGTATTAAACACGGAACTGTTTCAATTATAAAAGATCACGAAGCTATTGAGGTTACAACTTTCAGAATTGACGGTGAATACTCCGACAACCGCCATCCCGAAAACGTTTCTTTCACAAGAAATCTAAACGAGGACTTAAAAAGACGTGATTTTACAGTAAACACCTTAGCTTACTCAGAAAAAACTGGTCTTGTAGATTTTCATAATGGACTTTCTGACATAGAAAATAAAACAATAAGAACTGTGGGTAATGCAGAAGAACGCTTTAAAGAAGATGGGCTTCGTATTATGAGAGCGTTACGCTTTGCTTCCACTTTAAACTTTAATATTGAAGATGAAACTAAAAAAGCTATTCATAAACAAAAAGAGCTTTTAAAAAACATCTCAGTAGAACGAATTTCTGTTGAACTTAATAAATTACTTCTTGGAAATAATGTTTTTAATATCTTAACAGAATTCGCTGACGTATTTGCAATTATAATTCCAGAAATTGAGCCTTGCATCAGCTTTAAGCAATACGGCAAAAAACACGCCTACGATGTATGGACTCATATTTGTCACACTGTTGATACTATTCCGCAGAATAAAATATTAAAACTCACTATGCTCTTACACGATTTAGGAAAAGTGCCTACACATAAACTAAACGAAAATGGCGACAGCACGTTTAAAAATCATGCCACTGTCGGTGGTGAAATGGCAAAAGAAATTTTAACAAGACTTCGTTTTGATAAAAAGACTATTAATCGTGTTTCATTTTTAGTAAGTCACCACGATTTTGAGCCACCAGAAACAAAAATAGAATTAAAAAAGAAAATGAAAATATTAACTTCAGAAGACGTAAGAACTTTACTTATTATTAAAAAGAGTGACCGTGGTGCTCTCTCCGAAAGCTACAGAGATATAAGTAAAGAATCAGAACAGGTTTTAATCTGGCTTAAAGAGATTGAAGAAAATAATGAATGTGTTACTGTTGGTCAATTAAAAATAGACGGAAACGATTTAATTAAACTCGGATTTAAAAACGAAGAAATCGGCAAAAAATTAGATTATCTTTTAGAAAGTGTAGTTGAAGAAAAAGTCTCTAACAACAAACACGAGCTTTTAAGTTTTTTAAGTTGACATTGCTATTATAATAGTATAAAATATGTTTTAATATATATATATGGTATAATGTGTGCCATAAAAAAGACGAAAAAAGGTGATAATATGCGTAATTCATATCCACTTAACTTCAGTTGGAAATATTCCCCTGAATTCAAAGAAGAAATGACTGCTTCAAAATACAACGACAAAGCTTTTGAAACAGTAGATATCCCACACGCAAACAAAGAAATTCCTTTTAATTATTTCGATGAAAAATGCTACCAATTTGTGAGTTGCTACCGCAAAAAATTTGATTTACCAAAGAAAGATGGTAAAAAATATATTCTTCACTTTGAAGGTGCGGCTGTTTACTCAAAAGTTTACTTAAATGATGAATTTATCGGTGAATACAAAGGTGCTTACAACCGTTTTTCATTTGATATTACAGAAGTTGTAAATAAAAAGAATAACGTTTTAGTAGTTGAATTAGACTCAACTGAAAGACCAGAAATTCCACCTTTCGGTAACGTTGTTGACTACTTAGTTTACGGTGGTATTTACCGTGAAGTATGGATTGAAGAAGTTTCAGAAATCTATATTAAAGACGTATTTGTAAGAACTTTTAATATTCATCAGCCTAAAAAAGTTCTCGATATGGATGTTACTTTCTCAGAGAGTACTGAGGGCACTCTTAAATTCCGTTTAGAAAAAGATGGCACAGTGATAGGCGAAAAAGAATGCAAAGTTAAAGGCTCTGTTATCAATGCTAAATGGGCAATAGAAAACGTTAGACTCTGGGATATTAATAACCCTGAGCTTTATAACCTCTACGTTTCATTTAATGGCGAGGATGAATATAAAGTACGTTTTGGCTTCAGAGAAGTTAAATTCAGAAAAGACGGCTTCTACCTTAATGGTAAAAAGATTAAAATCCGTGGTCTTAACCGTCACCAGAGCTACCCTTACGTTGGTTACGCTATGCCAGAAAACGTTCAGAAAGCAGATGCTGATTTACTTAAATATAAATTAGGTGTAAACCTTGTAAGAACCTCACACTACCCTAACAGTGTTCACTTCCTCGACCGCTGTGACGAAATCGGTCTTTTAGTATTTACAGAAATGCCAAGTTGGCAGTTCTTGGGTGAAGGCGAATGGCGTGATATCTGCCTTGACAACGTTAAGAGAATGGTTATCCGTGACAGAAACCACCCATCAGTAATTCTTTGGGGTGTTCGTGTTAACGAAGGTCTCGACTGCGACGAATTCTACACCGAAACAAATAAAATGGCTCGTTCACTTGACAATACACGTCAGACAGGTGGCGTAAGAAATATACCACGAAGCCATTTACTTGAAGACGTTTACACATACAATGACTTTTCACACTCAGGTGGCGCTGTTCACCTTTTACCTCCTGCTATTGTTACAGGCTTTAATGCTCCATACTTAGTTACAGAGCACAATGGTCATATGTTCCCAACAAAATCTTTTGACCGTGAGGCTTTAAGAACTGAACACGCTTTAAGACACACAAGGGTTCTTAACACAGCTTATGGTAACGACAGAATCAGCGGTGCTATCGGCTGGTGTATGGCTGACTATAACACTCACAAGGACTTTGGTAGCGGTGACAAAAAATGCTATCACGGTGTTACAGATATGTTCCGTGTGCCAAAATTAGGTGCAGCGGTTTATCGTTCACAACAAGAAAACGAACCATATTTAGAAGTTACTTCTGCTATGGATATAGGTGAGCACCCAGGCGGTGTTATTGGTAAGGTTTACATTTATTCAAACTGTGACTATGTTAAACTTTATAAAAATGGTAAATATACAAGTACAGTTTATCCTAACGAATCACCATTTAAAAATCTTCCACACCCACCAGTAATTGCAGCTGACTTCATTGGTGATGCATTAACAGAGGTAGATAAATTAGACGAAACAACTGCTTCTATTTTAAAGCCTGCACTTGTTGCAGCCCAGATGGAACAATTTAAAATGCCACCTCACAACTTCCTTCTTGCCGGTGCCGCTATGATTACAGGCAGACTTTCATTTAACAGAATGTTTGACCTTGTTACAAAGTACATCGGTGGTTGGGGTGAAGAACAAATCACTTATAGATTTGAAGGCTACAAAGATGGCGAATGTGTTGCTACAGTTATAAGAACTGCGGTTGAGTCACTTCATTTAGAAGTTAATGCAGATTCAAATGTATTAAAACAAGGCGACACTTACGATGCTACAAGAATTGAGCTTGTAGTTAAAGACCAGAACGGCAACAGAGTTCCGTTTGCTGATAGCTCTGTTAAAGTTACCATTGACGGACCTGCTACTGTTATTGGACCTACAGAATTTCCACTTATTGGTGGTGACAGAGCATTCTGGGTTAGAACTACCGACAAAAAAGGTAAAATTAAAATTACAATAAACGCTTCGGGAATTGAAGAGAAAACAATCGAATTAGTTTCTGAATAATTATATTAATACTCTCTATAAGATAGGAATGAAAAACACAATGGAAAAAAAACCATATTATATTACAACTGCTATTGCTTACACATCAAGAAAACCTCATATAGGTAACTCTTACGAAATCGTTTTAGCTGATGCTCTTGCGAGATTTAAGCGAATGCAGGGTTATGATGTATTTTTCCAGACTGGTACTGACGAACACGGTCAAAAAATTGAAGAATATGCTGCAGAAGCTGGTATTTCTCCAAAGGAATATGTTGACAAGGTTGCAGGAGAAATCAAAGACGTTTGCGATTGCCTTAACACAACTTATGATAAATTCATTCGTACAACTGACGAAGACCATGAAAAATCAGTACAGAAAATTTTTGAAAAACTTTATAACCAAGGTGATGTTTACAAAAGCGAATATGAAGGCTGGTACTGTGTACCTTGCGAAAGTTTCTTTACAGACTCTCAGTTAGTCGACGGCAAATGCCCTGACTGTGGCAGAGAAGTGCGAAAAGAAAAAGAAGAAGCGTATTTCTTCAAAATGAGTAAATATCAAAAGCAATTAGAAGAATACATCGAACAAAACCCTGACTTCATTTACCCTGAAAGTCGTAAAAAGGAAATGATAAATAACTTCATTAAGCCTGGTCTTCAGGATTTATGTATTTCTCGTTCAACTTTCAAATGGGGTATACCTTTCCCTAACGACCCAAAACACGTTATTTATGTTTGGGTAGATGCACTTCTCAACTATATCACTGGTCTTGGCTATAATCCTGACAACCAACCAGAAATGTATAAAAAATACTGGCCAGCAGATGTTCACATTATTGGTAAAGATATTCTTCGTTTCCACACAATTTACTGGCCAATTATGCTTATGGCATTAGGTGAGCCACTTCCAAAACAAGTTTTTGGTCACCCTTGGCTTCTTTCTGGTGAAGATAAAATGTCAAAGTCACGTGGTAACGTAATTTATGCTGATGACCTCTGCAATCGCTTTGGTGTTGATGCAGTTCGTTATTATGTTCTTTCAGAAATGCCACACGCACAAGATGGTTCTATCACTTACAGTACAATTATCGAGCGTTTTAATTCAGACCTCGCTAACACATTAGGTAATCTTGTTAACCGTACTATTGCTATGAATAACAAGTATTTTGACGGTGTAATTCAAGAACCTTCTTGCGAAGATGTATTAGACAAAGAATTAAAAGAAATGGCTCTTTC
>JAZNUL010000127.1:0-9548 GCA_045592285.1 Acutalibacteraceae bacterium | reverse complement strand
CTGGTATCTGGAGCTCATACATCCGTTATATAGGTGCTGGTGCATTGGCGGCTGGTGGTATTATAAGTCTTATAAAATCATTACCACTTATTATTAACACATTCCGTGGTGCTTTAAAGAGTATGAAGGGTGCTTCTGCTTCAAGTAATCTTCGTACAGAACAAGACATTAATATGAAAATTGTTCTTATTGTAATTGCAGTTTTAACGTTACTTGTTTGGCTCCTGCCTGCTATTCCGATTTCTTTAATAGGTGCAGTTATTGTTGTAATATTCGGCTTCTTTTTTGCAACAGTTTCATCAAGAATGGTAGGGCTTGTTGGTAGCAGTAACAACCCTGTTTCTGGTATGGCAATTGCAACACTTCTTATTGCAACATTAACACTTAAATTGACTGTAGATAATACTCCTCAAGGCGTTGCTAATGGTATGGAAAGTGCTATTGCAATTGGTTCAGTTATCTGTATTATCGCCGCTATTGCTGGTGACACTTCACAGGATTTAAAAACTGGTTATCTTTTAGGTTCAACACCTAAAAAGCAACAAATCGGTGAAGTTTTTGGTGTTACAGCATCTGCTCTTGCTATTGGTGGTACACTCTATCTTTTAGATACAGCTTGGGGATTTGGTTCAGAAGAAATTGCTGCCCCTCAGGCAACTCTTATGAAAATGATTGTAGAAGGCGTTATGGGTGGCGAATTGCCTTGGATACTCATAATTATTGGTGCTCTTATTGCAGTTGTAGTTGAGATTTTAGGTGTTCCTGTTCTTCCTTTTGCTATTGGTATTTATCTTCCAGTTCACCTTAATGCTTGTATTATGATTGGTGGTCTCGTTCGTCTTTGCTTTGATAAGATGAAAAACGACGATAAAAAGAGCAAAGCAACAAGTGATGGTATTCTCTTCTGCTCAGGTATGATTGCAGGTGAGGGCTTAGTAGGTATCGTTCTTGCTGTGCTTGCAATTTTCGGTGTAGATAAATTTATTAATATTTCTGGTGTTTTAAATCTTCCTTCTGGTGTTTCACAGATTTTAAGTCTTGTTGTTTTCGCACTCATTATTCTTTCGCTTTTAATGTTCTCTGTATTAAAAAAAGAAAAGAAGGCTAAAAATGGCTAAGAAAGAAGTAAAGGTAGAAAATTATCTTGAAAAAATACCAGTAAGAAATGAAAATATTCAGTGGAAACAAGATGATGAAAATAAAGTAACTTTAGAAATTGAAAACACAGGATTTTTCAATACTGTTGCTCAGAAATTTTTTAAAAAGCCTAAAGTTTCTTATGTTCATCTCGATGAGAATGGTAGTTTTTTGTGGCCACTGTTAGATGGCGAAAAAACTATTTTAGAATTAGGCGTTTTAGTTAAAGAACACTTCGGCGAAAAAGCCGAGCCGCTTTATGAGCGTTTAGCGAAATATTTTCAAATTTTGGAGAGTTATAAATTTATTGAGTTTAGGAATTAGGAATTAGGAAATAGATTGTGTGTGTTTAAAATTATCCTGTCATTTTTAGTTGGTGTAATAATCAATTTTAAATGATAGGATAAACTGTTTATCAGCGAAGCTCTATTTCCTGATTCCTATTTCCTAATTCCTTGATTTATTTTCTAAATATCATTGAAAAACCCAAAAATCTATGCTACAATAAACCTGTATGTTTAAATTATTTTAAAAGGTGATTTTTATGGCAAACAAAGTACAAAGAATTGGTTTTATCGGTATCAGCGGCAGAGGTTCAAGTATGCTCGATTTACTTCTTCAGGTTGAAGGTGTAAAGGTTCCAGCAGTTTGTGACCTTGTTGTTGAAAGAGCTGAAAAGGGTATTGAAATTGTTGAAGGCAGAAATAATAAAGAATACCCTGTAAAAGCTTACCTTGATTATAAAGAAATGTTCGAAAAAGAAGAACTTGATGCAGTTTTAATCGCTACAACCTGGATTACACACTCAAGAATTGCAGTAGATGCAATGAAGGCTGGTCTTCACGTTGCTATGGAGGTTGGCGGTGCAGCTTCTATTGAAGAATGCTGGCAGTTAGTCAGAACAAGTGAAGAAACAGGCAAAATTTGTATGCTTCTTGAAAACTGCTGTTATGACAGAAACGAAATGGCTGTTTTCAATATGGTAAGAAAAGGTCTTTTAGGCGAAATCATTCACCTTGAGGGTGGCTATCGTCACGATTTAAGAGATGAAATTTCATTAGGTCGTGAAAATATCCACGGCAGACTCTTTAACTTTATGATGAGAAACGGTGAGCTTTATCCTACTCATCAGTTAGGTCCTATTGCAAAGCTTATCGGCATTAACCGTGGTAACCGTTTCCTTACTCTTACTTCAGTTTCAAGTAAGTCAAAGGGTCTTAACGTTTGGATTAAAGAAAACAAAGGCGAAGATTACGACCTTTATGGCACAGACTTTAATTGTGGTGATGTTACAACAACAATTATTAAATGTGCAAATGGCGAAACAATTACATTAAATCACGACTGTTGCTTACCAAGACCATATTCAAGAGATTATATGGTTCAGGGTACTAAAGGTATTTATGAAGAAGCACCAGACGGCTATGGCAGAATTTACATAGAAGGTCAGTCTGAAAAGCAACACGAGTGGGATAGCTTCAAAACATGGCGTGAAAAATATGAACACCCACTCTGGCAGGCTTATGAGAATGATGGTATTAAAGCTGGTCATGGTGGTATGGACTTCCTTGTTCTTTCAGCTTATGTTGATAGCTTAAATCACGGTAGTTCACCTATTGACGTTTATGATACAGCAGCATGGATGGCAGTTACTTGCCTTTCAGAACAATCTGTTGCATTAGGTGGTGCACCAGTTGCATTCCCTGACTTTACAAATGGTAAATGGATTGACAGAGAACCATACAGAACCGGTACATATTGCTTAAATGAAGTTTGTGAAGTTAGCGAAGAGCATAAGGAGAAATAATTATGAAATTTTATATTGGTGTTGATGGTGGCGGAACCAAAACCGCATTTGCACTTTTCGATGAAAATAAAAATATGTTAGAGCTTCACGAAGGTCCTGCTTCTAACCACGAAAATATGGAGGGTTCTTTCCCTCAGGCAGCAGATATAATTACTGCTGGTGTTGACGAGCTTCTTAAAAAGACAGGCAAAACCCGTGAAGATATTACTGGAATGCTTATGGGTCTTGCAGGTATTGACCACCCATATCAGCATGATGCTATGTGTGAGGAATTAACAAAACGTGGTCTTAAAAATTTCAGAATTTATAACGACGGTTTCATTGTTATTAAAGCTGGTGGTAAAGCTGGTGCAGGTATCGGCTATAACTGTGGTACTGGTACTTGCTGTAACTCAATAGATAGCCGTGGAGAAATGCTCCAGATTGGTGGTTTTGACCGTCTTTCAGGTGACAAGGGTAACGGTCACTGGGTTGCAAATGAAACCTTCAGAATTGTTTATGATGACGTTTGCTTAGGTAAAAGAGAAAGTAAAATTACTGCTTTACTTACTGAAAAGCTCGGTATTAAAGATAGAGATACACTTCTTGATTCAATTCAGATTATTGAAGATGAAGAAAAGTGTGAAGCATTTATTCGTGTGCTTATTGGTAGCTTTTTTGAAGCGGCTAACGCTGGCGACGAAGCAGCCTTAGAAGTTATTGAAGAAATGGCACAGCGTGGTGCAGATTTCATTGGCGGTCATATTAAAAAGATGCAGTTCGATGAAGAAACAATTAACGTTGTTCTTTCAGGTTCAATGCACACTAAACTCCCATCAGATATTTACATTAACAGAATGAGCGAACTTTTACATAAGAATACAAATAAAAAGTTCAACTTCATTAAACTTTCAGCAGCACCTGTAACAGGTTGCATTAACTGGTTATTAGAAGACTAATTAAATTCTTTAAAAGGACTGAATAAAATATGAAAGAAATTAATGTTACAGTTATCGGTTCAGGTAGTACATATTGCCCTGAACTCATTTACGGATTTATAGAAGCAAAAGACTCTTTAAAACTTAAAAGAGTTGCTTTTATGGATATTGACGATAGAAAACGTGAAATCGTTGGTTCTCTTTGTGTTCGTATGTTAAAGAGTGCTGGTATCGACTGCGAAGTTGTAATGACAGATGACCTTGATTTAGCATTACAAGGTGCAGATTTCGTTGTTACACAAATTCGTGTTGGTAAACTTCCTTGCCGTCATATTGATGAGTCAATTCCACTTAAGCACGACCTTATCGGTCAGGAAACAACAGGTATCGGCGGTTTCTTCAAGGCTTTAAGAACAATTCCTGTTATGGCACATATTGCAGAAAGAATTGAAGCAATTTGCCCTAATGTTTGGCTTATTAACTTCACAAACCCATCAGGTATTATTTCTGAATTCCTTATTAACCACACAAATGTTAAAACAATGGGTCTTTGCAACGTGCCTATCGCTATGATTGATGACGTTAAAGCGGCAGTTGGCGAAGATGCAAAAATTACATATTTAGGTCTTAACCACTTAAGCTGGATTACTTCAGTCAAGGTTAATGGCGTTGAAAATATTGACAAAATATTTGACGATGATTTCGCACCAACAGTTATGAAAAATATTCACGACGATGGTTTCGATATGGAATGTCTTAACGCTTGCAAGGGCTTCCCATCATCATATCTTCAATATTACTACAGCCGTCAGGCAAAATTACAGCACTTAAAGGCTGGCTCAAAGAGCAGAGCACAGGTTTGTATGGAAATTGAAGAACAACTTCTTGAACTTTACAGTGATAACGAACTTGTTATTAAACCTGCTCTTCTTGAAGAACGCGGCGGTTATAAATATTCACTTGCAGCAGTTTCTCTTATTGATGCTATTGCAAATGACAAACAAGAGGTTCACGTTGTTAACATTAAAAACAATGGTACTCTTAAATTTATGGATGATGACGATATTGTTGAAATTGCAGCAGTTATCGGTGCAGATGGTGCAAAACCAGTCCCGATTGAAGAGTTCAATAATCGTCATATCATAAGCCTTATGAGAACAGTTAAATCTTATGAGAAATATACTGTTGATGCTGCTATGAAGGGCTCAGATGAAGATGCTCTTAATGCACTTATGCTTCACCCACTTTGTGGCGATTTTGCTCAGGCAAAATCTTGCTATGAAGAAATGAAAGCAGCTCACAAGGCATATCTTCCACAGTTCTTTAAAGGTGAATAATAATGGCAAAAAATAAAAAGAAAAAGCCACAACCACAACAAAAAGATATTAAAAAATCTGATATTGCAGATGCTGCTTTTAAAAAGAAGGTTACAATAATTAATGGTTGTATACTTTTGGCGTTTACAATAGGCTTAGTCTCATTTTTGGTTTATAGTTGGGCTAAAACTGAGAGCTATCCAGAACGTTTTGCTGCCGAGGTTGAAGCGGCAAAACAGGCAGCTCTTGTTACTGATAGTGACCCGAGTGTTATTGATATTGAAGTTACTGACGAAACCTTTGTTGACTGGAGTGAAGAAATTTTCCACTCTTACGTCAGCCACGGCGACGGGCACGAGGTCGAAGAGGGTTGCTTTGAGGGTAACACAATTCATATGCAGGGCGTGTTTGAAATTGTGCCATTCGGTAACACAGAGCAATATCTTATTTACAGAAAATATATTGACGTTGAGGGTGACGAAAATAAGGTTTCAACCGAGATTATTTTTGAGGGCGAAGTTCCTGAAAATGGCGCATGGATTGATGTTGTGGGCATAGTTTCCTCAAATCACGGACTCTCTTGCATAAAAGATGCAAAAGTCACTGTTTTAGACAGTAAAGACAAACGAGAATTCGTGCAGTAAATTCTGTCAGAAAATACGTAAAAAATTATAGAAAGGTGTGTAAAATATCAAATTTTATACACCTTTTGGCTTTAGTTTTTGTGATTTTGTAGAATAATATAGTTATATAGTATAATTATATAGTTTTTTAGGAGTAACAATGAGAAAGAATGTAAAAGAAAGTTTAATTGATATAATTCCAACAATATTGGATGCTCACGAAATAGCTTTAAAGTATGCTAAGTCAGGTGAAATTGACTTGGTTATGTCTGTTTTTACTGAATGCCAGGATGCAATGGTAAAAATAGGTGAAGTAATTGAAGAAAATGAAGGCGAAAACCATAAAACTATTGAGTTTTTGCAAAGCTATTGCGACGAACTTTACGAAGTTTCCCTTGTTATTGCTGAAAACGGCGAACCTAATTTTAATAAGCTTTTTAAAAAAATTGCATTAAAGCTTAAAGATGTGCTTTATAGCATAAAAAATGATATTAAGGTAAAACAAGAAATTGTATTTATGCCTTATAAAGCATCTATGTGGGATGCACTTGAAAGCGTGTGGAAGGCAGCAGACGAGGACCCTGATTGTGATGCTTACGTTGTGCCTATCCCTTATTATGACAGAAAAAATGACTTCAGCTTTGGCGAAATGCATTACGAGGGCGAAGAGTTCCCTGACTACGTGCCAATTACTCACTATAATGCATATAATTTAGAAACTCGTCGCCCGGATGTGATTTATATACATAACCCATACGACGAGTGTAATTACGTAACAAGCGTAGACCAAAGATTTTATTCGAGTAAATTAAAGGAATACACAGATTGCCTTGTGTATATTCCGTATTTTGTACTTGGAGAACCAGATAATGCGGATAATCCAGATGAAATTGAATATATAGGGCATTTTGCTAACACACCAGGTGTTATTAATGCACATAAGGTTATACTTCAATCTGAAATTGTAAAAGAAATTTATATAAAAGCATTGTTGGGGGGTTACGGTGATACTCCAAAGGTTCGAGAATATTTAGATGCTAAAATTTTAGGAATTGGTTCACCGAAGTTCGATGAGGTTTGTAACACTAAAAAAGAAGGTATAAAAATTCCTGACGAATGGTTAAGAATCATAAAAAAAGATGATGGAAGCCGCAAGAAAATAGTTCTTTATAACACGAGTGTAAAGCCACTTTTAGAACATAGTGAAAAAATGATATCAAAGATTGAAAATGTTTTAAAAACATTTTATGAGAATCGGGATGAAGTAGCTCTTCTCTGGCGACCACATCCGCTTATAAAAGCTACTATTGAGTCGATGAGACCTGAACTTTGGAATGATTACAAAAAAATAGTTAATAAATATATTGACGAAGGCTGGGGGATTTATGATGATACACCAGACCTTGATAGAGCAATAGCTTTAAGTGATGCGTATTATGGTGACCCAAGCTCTGTTGTGCAGTTGTGTCAAAATGCAGGGATACCAGCAATGATACAAAATCCAATAATAGTAGAATAAGAGAGGTTTTACAATGGATTATATAATAGTGCAAGCGGGTGGAAAAGGGACTCGTTTGAAACATCTTACTAAAAATAAGCCTAAAGCACTAACTCCGATAGAAAATCTGCCTATGCTTTTTTATCTTTTTAAAAAGTACCCTAATAAGCGTTTCATTGTAATAGCAGATTATCATAAGGATGTGTTAAGAAAATATCTCGCTTGTTTTGCTAACGTAAAATATATTGTAGTAGATGCAAGTGGAACAGGTACATGTTCAGGTGTTTCGCAGGCACTTGATTTAATTCCTGAAAAAGAAGCGTTTATGCTTGTATGGTCTGACCTTATACTTCCTGAGGAATTTAGAATTCCAACGGAATACGAAAATGGTAATCCACAAAATGATTATATAGGTATTTCAACAACTTTTCAATGTAGATGGAGTTATAAAGATGGTAAGTTGATAGAAAACTCATCTGTTGAACACGGTGTTGCAGGTTTCTTTATGTTTACAGAAAAATCAAAGATTTCTGATGTACCTGAAAGTGGCGAATTAGTTCGTTGGATGCAACAAAAGGGCTTACGATTTAATGAACTGAGTCTTGCGGGAACAAAAGAATTTGGTTTGTTAGAAGAATATGAAAAATTAGGTCAGGAAAAATGTAGACCGTTTAATAAAATCACAATAGATGGCGATGTTTTCATAAAAGAAGCTGTTGATGAACAAGGTCAAAAACTTGCATTAAGAGAAACTGCGTGGTATGATTTTGCTAAAAATATGAATGTTTCAATTATACCAAAAATCTATGAGACTAATCCTTTGAAAATTGAATACATAAAAGGCAAGAATATTTATGATTGTCAACTCGAATATCCAGAGAAAAAAGAAATTCTGCGAAAACTTGTTGGTGCATTGAGTGAACTTCATTCTAAACAGGTTGTTCCAACAGATTATTTTAGTATTAAAGAAGCTTACTACAACAAAACAATGGACAGGCTTTCACAAATTCAAGATCTTGTTCCATTTGCAAGAGAGAAGTTTATTGTTATTAATGGAAGAAAATGCAGAAACGTGTTTTATTATAAGCGTGAATTAGAACAAAAACTTGATTCGTTAAAGTGCGAGCAGTTTAATTTTATTCATGGTGATTGCACTTTTTCAAATTTGATGATTCGAGACAATGGTGAGCCAGTTTTAATTGACCCAAGAGGATATTTTGGATTTACAGAATTGTTTGGTGATGCTCGTTATGATTGGGCGAAGCTTTATTATTCAGTTGTTGGTAATTATGACAGATTTAATTTAAAGGATTTTTCTCTTGAGATAAATGAAGACGAAGTGAAATTAGATATTGGTTCAAACCATTGGGAAGATTTAGAAAAAGACTTTTTTGAAATGACAGGTGCAAATGAAAATGAAATTAAGCTTTTACATGCTGTAATTTGGCTTTCTTTAACTACTTATGCGTGGCAAGATTATGATTCAATATGTGGAGCATTTTATAATGGGTTGTATTATTTGGAAGAGGTGTTATAAATGACAACTTATTTTGAAAGACAATTGAAAGAGTTTGAAAAATCAATTCATTCTATTGATATGGAACTTTTTGACAGATGGGTTAATAAGAGTGTAAAAACACTCGAAAATGGTCATAAAATAATTGTTTCGGGGTTAGGTAAAAATGTACCAGTTTGTGAAAAATTTGTTGGCTCTATGCAGTCATTAGGGTTAGATGCATATTACCTTAACACTAATTCTGCAACACATGGTGATATGGGGGTTGTAAAAGATGGTGATATGGTTATTCTCCTTACCAAAAGTGGTGAGACTGCAGAATCAATTTATTTAGAACAGCTTTTACGAAACAGAAAAATTGATATGTGGTTACTTACATTTTGTGAAGATAGTACATTAACAAAGGCTATACCAAATAGTGTTGTTCTTGACCTTGAGCATGAAGGCGACCTTTGGAATATAATGCCCAATAATTCAACAACTTTAAATTTAATAGTTTTGCAAGGTCTTGCAATGCAAATTGCATCAAAATTAGGTCTTACACTTGATGATTTTAAGAAGAATCATCCAGGTGGTGCGATAGGAACACATTTATATACTAAATGTTGAAAAGGTGAAGTGTGATGAATGAGAGTGAAAGATTTGTTAATATTTCTGAAAATGGGAAAAAACTATTAGAGAGTATTATAAAGAAAGTTAATAAAGAAATTGTGCTGGTTTTTCCAGAAAACAAT
>JAZNUL010000126.1:0-25099 GCA_045592285.1 Acutalibacteraceae bacterium | reverse complement strand
ATATAAAAATTTAGTTAATGAACTTAATAATGCAAAGAAACCATTGGGAAAGTTTGAATATATGTTGGGACTTGAACATCTTGATAAGGTTATAAATATTGACCAATCACCAATTGGCAGAACTCCACGCTCAAATCCAGCGACTTATACGGGTGTGTTTACAGACATCCGTGAGCTTTTCAGTCAGACTCAGGATGCGAAAATGAAAGGCTATGGTGCGGGCAGATTTTCATTCAACGTAAAAGGTGGCCGTTGTGAAGCGTGCGAGGGTGACGGTATCATAAAAATCGAAATGAACTTCTTGTCAGACGTTTACGTGCCTTGTGAGGTTTGTCACGGCGCAAGATATAACAGAGAAACTCTTGAAGTGCTTTACAAGGGTAAGAGTATTTCAGACGTTCTTAATATGACAGTTGAAGAAGCAACAGCGTTTTTTGAAAATCACCCTAAAATTCACAAGAAGCTCGCAACACTTAACGATGTTGGCTTAGGTTATATTACGTTAGGTCAGCCTGCAACAACGCTTTCAGGTGGTGAAGCTCAGAGAGTCAAACTTGCAACTGAACTTTCAAGACGTTCAACTGGCAGAACTATTTATATTTTAGACGAACCTACAACCGGACTTCATTCGGCGGACGTAAGCAAACTTTTAGAGGTGTTAAATCGTCTTGTAGATAGTGAAAACAGTATAGTTGTTATTGAACATAACCTTGACGTTATAAAAACTGCCGACTATATTATAGATTTAGGTCCCGAAGGCGGTAACGGTGGTGGTACTGTTGTTGCAACTGGTACACCTGAAGAAGTAGCAAAGAATAAAAAATCTTATACAGGTAAGTATCTCAAAAACGTATTAGGAAAATAATATTGCTATTTATTTGAAAAAACAGTATAATTGATAAGATATATCAAAAAAGGAGTAAGTAATTTTATGAAAGCAAGCGAAAGCATTGGTAATTACGATATTAAAGTAAGAGAATATACAAACTATGCAATTAAAAGCATTAAGAATTGTTGCAAGAATTTTGGTCCAAGACCAACTGGTAGCGAAGCAGAAAAGAACGCTCAGGAATATATGATGAATGACCTTAACAATTTCTGCGACGAGGTTACACGTGAAGAATTTAAAGTAAGCGATAAAGCATTTATGTCCTGGATAAGAATAGGTGTTGTAATGGCAATTTTAGGTATTGCTATGTTCACATTGGGCTTTTTTGCAGTATCAACCGCAATATTCTTTTTAATTATTTTAATGATTGCACTTGAATTTGGTTTCTATAAACCTGTTTTAGATACATTCTTCAAAAAGAAAACTGCTGGTAACGTTTACGGCGTAAGAAAAGCAAATGGTGAAGCTAAAAAAAGAATCATTCTTTGTGCTCATACTGACTCTGCTTACGAATGGAAATATACATACAAAACAGGCAGAAAAGGTGTAGCGTTCAATATTTATGGTGCAGCTATATGTCTCTTAGTAGGTTTAGGCTTCTCTATTTACGGCGTTGTGGCAAATGGCGCTTTTTCAGAAATTGTATGGCTTTCAGAAGGTTTAGCTACTAAAATTTTAGCAGTTCTTCTTTACCTTACACTTATTGTTTATTTCTTCAATTTTAGCTTTATAAACTATAAAAATCCTGTTACAGGCTGTATAGATAATTTAAGCGGTGTTTTTATTTCAAATGCAGTTGCAAAATATCTTAATGATAATGACATCCGTTTTGAAAATACAGAAGTTTGTGTTCTTTTAACTGGTGCTGAAGAAGCAGGTCTTCGTGGCTCAAAATCATTTGTTAAAAATCATCCAGAATTACAGAATAAGGATGTTGAAACAGTTGTAATGGGCGTTGATACAATCTGTGAAATGGATTTTATGAAAATTTACAGTAAAGATATGAATGGGCTTACTAAAAATGATGAAAGAGTTGCAAAGCTCATTCAGGAGGGTGCAAAAAATGCTGGCTTCGACGTACCAACAGGCGTTATTGAATTAGGCGCAACAGATGCTGCAGCATTTTCACAAAAGGGTATTCCAGCGGCTACTTTTGTTGCTATGAATCCTGAACCATCAAGATATTATCACACAAGACTTGATACAGTAGAAATGATTAAGCCACAGGCAATTGATGCTGGTGTCAAAATTGCTCTTGAAACAGTATTTTTATATGATGAAAAAGGAATTTGATTTATGAATTCTAAAAATCTTAATCATAAGCTTACTGGTAGTGGTGCTTTGCTCAATGAAAATGGTGCTTTGCGTGAAGCGGGTTGGGCAAATAGTTTAGTTTATGACTACTCACGCTCAACGGTAAAAGCAAATAAGTCAAGACTTAAAGAATGGGATTACTACCACGTTATAAACAATGAAGGTAAATACGCCGTTTCTTTTACATTTGCAGATAACGGCTATATGGGACTTATAGATTGCTCTGTATTTGACTTTGTAACTAAAGAAAAATTCTCTGCAACCGAAATCCCGATAATGCCAATGGGTAAATTGAATTTACCTGCAACAAGCGAAAAAGGTGATATTTCTTTTAAAAATAAATCCTGTGAGTTTCATATTGATAGAACTGAAACTGGGAGACACTTTTATTGTGATTTTAAAAGAACTTTTAACCATACCGAGATAGTTGCCGATATTTATTTAGAGCAACCACCAATGGATACGATGGTTATTGCAACACCTTGGAAAGAGAATAAAAAAGCATTCTATTATAACCAGAAAATTACTTGTATGAGGGCAAAAGGCTCTGTAACAGTTAAAGGTAGAACATACACTTTTGATGACAGTAAAGATTACGGTATTCTTGACTGGGGCAGAGGAGTTTGGACTTATGACAATACCTGGTTTTGGGGCGTTGGCAGTGGTACAGTAAACGGCAAACCATTCGGTTATAATATTGGCTACGGCTTTGGTGATACTTCGAATGCTTCTGAAAATATGCTTTTTTATGATGGTAAATGTCATAAATTAGATTTAGTTGATTTTTGCATTCCAGAAAACGTAATGAACACTTGGAATATGACTTCAAGTGATAACAGATTCAGAATGCAGTTTACACCATTCTTTAATGACAGAACCGATATTTCAGTTGGTATTATGTCACAACACGCCGATAAACTTTTTGGTATGTTAAATGGTGTAGCGGTACTCGACGATGGTACTGAATTAAAAATAGAAAATATGCCTGTGTTCCACGAACGCGTGCATAATAAATGGTGATAAAAAACGTATAATAATTTATAATAACTTCGGGGGGTGCTTTTATGCTTTGTCAGAATTGCAAAAAAAATGAAGCAAATATGCACATGAAAAGAATAATAAATGGTAGTGCAACAGAAGTTCATCTTTGCACAGACTGTGCCCGTTCACTTGGGTACGGTGATGCTTTTTCTTTGGGCTTTTCAGACCTTTTCAGCGATTTATTGGGAAGAAGTGAAAAAAGTCTTAATGGAGAAAGAACTTTAAGGTGTTCGCTTTGTGGCAAGAGCTTTAATGATATTGTAGAGAGTGGCAGAGTTGGTTGTGCTGAATGCTACGTTACTTTCTATGATAAGCTTTTACCAACCTTAAGAAAAATTCACGGAAAAACTACTCATCAGGGTAAAATTCCAACAGATTTTACTGAGAATAAAAGTAACTCAGTAAGAGCTATAGATGAACTTAAAAAGGCGTTGAAAGAAGCAATAGAAAAAGAAGAATTTGAATTGGCGGCTACTCTTCGTGATGAAATCAATGCTTTAAGTGGAGGTGCTTTTTAATGGGTGCAAAATGGTATTTAGGTACTGGTGTGCAGAATGACGTTATTATAAGCACAAGTATTCACTTAGTAAGAAATTTAAGAGAGTTTCCGTTTCCTCATATGCTCTCTTTACAAGATAAATTAAAAGTAAATGCTATAATAAAAGAAGCATCTGATTCACTCGAGGGTTACAGCTTCAATTATTTAGAAATGAAAACACTTTCTCAATATGAGGTTGTGTCCCTTGCTGAAAGGCATCTTGTAAGCCCTGAGTTTGCTTCTTCTCGTGATGGCAGAGCACTTTTAATTACAGACGATGAATCTGTAAGTGTAATGCTTAATGAAGATGACCATATTCGTTTTCAGGTTATGTATGCGGCATTTTCTCTTGATGAAGCATATAGAACTGCTAATGAAATAGATAATTCGCTTTCAAGTAAATTAAACTTTGCTTTTGACGAAAGAATAGGTTATTTAACACAAGACCCGACAATTATCGGTACTGGCATGAAAGCATCTGTGGTGCTTCATTTACCAGGGCTTGTGTCACTTATGCAAATACCAAAGCTTATTTCAACTGTTCAGAAATTAGGTCTTACACTTCGTGGTTCTTATGGCGAAGGTGCATCTGCAAAAGGTGATATGTTCCAACTCAGTAACAGTATCACTTTAGGTATTTCTGAAAAAGCAGCTATTGAAAACCTTAAGTCAATCGCTTTACAGATTGCAGCTCAGGAAAGAGCGGCAAGAGAAGAACTTTTAAAATTAACAGTTACAGAAGATAAAATTTTCAGAGCATACGGTGTGCTTAAATATGCAAGGCTTATTGACACTGATGAGCTTATGGATTTATTGTCTTTAGTTCGTCTCGGTGCAGTAAAAGGTTTGATTAATATTGATACAGCGAAAATAGAAGGTATGATGATTAATTTACAACCTGCTACAATTTCACTTTCTGTTGACAGACCTTTAGACAGAAATGGTCGTGATGCTTTAAGAGCTCAACGTGTGCGAGAAATGTTGGAGTAATTTATGGCGAAAATTGATAAAAGAAAACAATTAACCGCTTCGCTTCTTTTGACGCTTGCGGCGTTTATATGGGGTAGTGCTTTTGTAGCACAAAGTGAAGCGTTAGATGTTTTAGGTCATTTTACGTTTCTTATGTCACGCTCATTCTTCGGTGTGTTGACACTTATTCCGGTTGCAGTTTTTATTTATAAAAAAGGGCAAAAAACGGGTGCAGGCGAGCACGGAGAATATAAATCATTTTTTTCAAAGGATTTATTATTGGGTGGCTCTATTTGTGGTGTTGTACTCTTCACGGCATCAGAGTTACAACAAGTAGGCATTATTTCGTCAGGAGTGGGCAAATCAGGCTTTTTAACCACTCTTTACATATTAGCGGTGCCTCTTTTAGGACTCTTCTTAAAACGCAAAGTAAAGCCGTTTATGTGGGTGTGCATAGCACTTGGTGTTATAGGAATGTATTTCTTATGTGTATCAGAAACGAGTGCATTGAATTTCGGCGATTTTATGCTCATACTCTGTGCAGTATGTTTTGCTGTGCATATTATGGTAATTGACCACTTTGTAAAAAAGGTTGACGGTGTTCGTCTTTCATTGGTGCAGTTCTTTGTTTGTGGTGTACTTTCGTTAATTACTGCATTGATTTTTGAAACAATAGATTTTGCTTTGATTAAAGAAGCAATTATTTCTATCCTTTATGCTGGCGTTTTATCGTCGGGCGTTGCTTACACGTTGCAGATTGTATCACAGAAAAATTTAAGTCCTACGGTAGCTTGTCTTATAATGAGTCTTGAGTCAGTTTTTGCAGCTCTTTCTGGGGCTTTATTTGGCGAGCGTCTTACAGGTAGTGAAATATTTGGTTGTGTATTAGTGTTTATTGCAACAATATTGGCACAGTTACCTATTGAGAATATAAAAGTCAAGAAACCATCATCGAAATGATGATGGTTTCTTTTTTTATTAGGTTTTATTTGCAAGTTTAAATACGTCGTGCTGTGTGCCTAAAATCATAATGTGGTCGTTTTCTACAAATCTGTAATCAGCACCAGGAGCACCTGTAACTCTGTCGTCGTTTTTAATAACGATGATGTTTACTTTGTAGTTTTTGCGTACGTTTACTTCCTGAATAGTTTTACCAATCCACGAGGCAAGAACAGGTATTTCATAAATTGCATATTCTTCTGTGAGCTGAATTAAATCATAAATGTTTTTAGCGTTATACTTTATACCAGTCTTTTCTGCAATTTCTCTTTCTGGATAAATGGTGTCATCGGCACCAATTTTCTTTAAAAGATTTGCTTGTCTGTCACGTTTTGCAACAGAAACAACTTTTTTGGCACCTAATTCTTTTAAGAGTGAAGTGATTTCTAATGAAGCCTGAAAGTCTTTACCAGTACAAACAAAGCAGATGTCAAAGTTGTTTATACCCAATGAACGAAGTACACCTTCATTCTGGCAGTCGCCGATAAAAGAGTCAGGGAATATACTGTTTAAGGCTTCAACTTTTTCCTCATTTTTATCTACTATTACAATGTCGTTACCAAGGTCAAGCATCTGTTTTGCTAAATGTTTGCCAAATCTGCCGACACCTATTACAAGTATTGATTGCATAATAATATCTCCTATAAATAAAATTCTTATCCTACTATAACATTTTCTTTCGGTCTGTCAATAGGTTCGTTAACTTTCTTTTCAGCAAAAGTTAAAAATAGCGTTAATCCGCCAACTCTACCACCAAACATAAGAGCAATAACAACAAGTTTTGAGACACCTGAAAGCTCTGTGGTAAGTCCCTTTGAAAGACCAGAAGTGCTTATAGCACTTATTGTTTCGAAAATTGTATCGGTAATTGAGAAGTCGTCAACTGTGCAAATAACAGCAGTTGCTGTGAATACAGCTATAATATAAATTACTAAAATGGCTACAGCTTGCTTAAGTGTTTCAGTAGGTATTGAACGTTTGAAAACTTGAGGATGAGTGTTGTTTCTTGCGGCAGCTACAGTAAATACAAAAAGAACTGCAACAGTTGTTACCTTTATACCGCCACCAGTTGAAGCGGAACCTGCACCTATAAACATAAGAAGGTCCGTGAGCATTTCGCTTCCTTGAGAAATTTGAGTGTAATCAAGAGTTGCGAAACCAGCATTTCTGGGGGTTACCGAAGCAAATAAGGCTTTTATGACTTTTTCGCCTATAGGTAAGCCTTCAAAAAGGTTTTTGTCTTCAAAAATCATAAAGAGCAAGGCTCCACCAACAAACAAAATAAAGTTTGTTGCAAAAACAAGTTTTGAATGTAAAGAGTATTTTTGAAAGTGAAATTTGTGGTTTATGACGTCATCCCAAACAAGAAAGCCAACACCACCGATAATGATAAGTATAATTAACGTGATACAAATCAGATAGTCGTCAGAATATGATGTTAAAGATGAAAAAGGCTCTTTTATGCCCATTAAGTCAAATCCTGCGTTACAAAAAGCAGAGATTGAATGAAAAATAGAAAGCTCAATCCCCGGACCTATTCCAAATTCCTTACAATATCTGAAAGCAAGCAAGAAAGCACCTATAAATTCGGTGATGAAAGTGACGAAGAAAATTCGTTTTAATAGCTTGACAACACCGCTGAGACGAAGAGTTCCTTCTGATTGCATAAGTACTCGTCTTTCATAGATGCCTATTCGCTTTCTTAAAAAAAGCGAGAACATTGAAATTACGACGATAAATCCAAGATTTCCGATTTGAATAAGTAAAAGAATAACTATTCTACCAAAAAGCGACCAGTGAGTGTAGGTGTCATAAAGAACAAGACCTGCACCACTTATGGCACTTGTTGAAGTGAATATTGTATTTAAAACAGGTGTCATTTCTCCACTCTGTGAAGATATTGGCAGGGTTAAAAGAGCTGCACCTATTAAAGTTAAAAGTGCGAAGCTCAACACAATCGTTTGTGTATAAGTAAACTTCTCTCTTAGTTTTTCTAACATTCAAATTTCTCCATTTTCTAATAACGTCGCAGACCCTTAATTCTGCATTGACGAAGCTTTTATTCTTTCCAGAATTTTCTGTCAAGACTTCTATATTGAATTGCTTCAAAAATATGCTTCTTTTCTATCATTTCTGATTTATCAAGGTCAGCAATAGTTCTTGCTACTTTTAAAATCTTATCGTAAGCACGTGCAGAAAGTCCTAATTTTTCAAAAGAGTTTTCTAAAATCTTTGCGGCATCTTCACTAAGAACACAAAACTGCCTTGTCATAGAAGGTGTCATTTTAGCGTTACAGGTAACTGTTGTGCCTTTAAAGCGCTCTAACTGAATGGCTCTTGCTTCATTAACACGCTTTCTTATATCTTTTGAACATTCACTTTCTTCAGTTGTTGAAAGCTGACTGTAATCAACTGGTGGAACTTCTATGTGAATATCTAATCTGTCAAGCAAAGGACCTGAAACCTTCGAAAGATACCTTGCGGGTGCACCTTTAGGACAGGTGCATTTTTTAGTCGGATGACCATAATGACCACAAGGACACGGGTTCATAGCACAAATAAGCATAACTGAGCAAGGGTATGTAAGAGCACAAGCCGCTCTTGAAATTGTTATAGTACCATTCTCAATAGGTTGCCTTAAAACTTCCATTGTGTTACGTGTGAATTCTGGTAATTCATCAAGGAATAACACGCCGTTGTGTGCAAGTGATAATTCACCAGGTTTTGGTATTGTACCACCACCAGAAAGTCCTGCAGGGGAAACAGAGTGGTGTGGTGCTCTGAATGGTCTGTAATTTATAATAGGGTTATCCTTAGAGAGATTACCAGAAAGTGAATATATTTTTGTTGTTTCTAATGCCTCGTCAACTGTAATATCGGGTAAAATTGTCGGTATTCTTTTGGCGAGCATACTTTTACCAGAGCCGGGAGGACCAATCATAAGTGCATTATGGCCACCGGCAGCGGCAACCTCTAAAGCTCTTTTAACCTCGAACTGACCTTTTACGTCTTTAAAGTCAGGTAAATAAGATGGAACCTCGAATGTGGTAAAAGGCTTTAATTTAACAGGCTCTATAATATTGAAATCGTTTATGTGGTCAACCACTTCTTTTAAAGTTTTAACACCATAAACTTTTATATCTTCAATAACAGCCGCTTCTTCACAGTTGTCAAACGGAACATAAATCTCTTTTACGCCGTGTTCTTTTGCGGCTATAACCATCGGTAAAACGCCTTTTATACTTTTGATTTCACCCGATAGTGAAAGTTCACCAACAAAAGCAGCATCTTTGTAATCACCACGGATTTGCTGAGTTGCAGAAAGAACTGCTATTGCAAGTGGTAAATCGTAATAAGAACCTTCTTTTTTTGTGTCAGCAGGGGCTAAGTTGAACGTGTAATGATAAGAGAAGCTCATATCAAGTCCTGAGTTTTTAAGTGCGGCAGTAACACGGTCTTTAGCTTCGCTTACAGCCGCGTCGGGAAGTCCAACTATACTCACGTTGCCACCTTTACTTGCTGATGACATACTTAATTCAACATCTACCATATATGAATTAAGCCCTACAAGACCAACACTTTTTATTTTAGTAAACATTATAATTACTCTCCTGAAGTTTCGTCTGAATCTTCTTGTATAGATACGTTAACACTTTCTGTTGTTTCAGAAGCTTCTTCAATAACGTCAATTTCTTCTACTTCTTCTGTTACAGTTTCAACATATAATTCTGGTGAGAATTTAAACATTTCTTTTTTCTTTATAAATAAAAGAAGAAGTAATGTAACTAATGCTAAAGCTGAAACTACTACACCGAGAATTAAACCATCTGGTGTGTATCTGAAAGAAATTGTGTGTGCACCCTTTGTTACGTTTACACCTAAGAGCGCATCGCCTATAACAACAATATTTTCATCGCTTGCTTTTTCGCCGTCAATGTAAACAGACCAGCCTGTGTCATAGTTTATTGAGGTGTAAATAACGCCATCTTCACTTGCATTAATTGTGCCATCAATTCTTGTTTCTTTAAAGTCAGTTACCTGTAAAGAATCGGCATTTAATTGCTCAAAGCCTTTTTTGAATTGTTCGTCATTCATAGTTACAGCGTAAAGATAAGTGTAACCGCTCATATCCTCTTTGACAGGTGCAAAAACAGAAACCTTTGAACCAGCTTCAAGGTAGCCTAAGTCTAAAATATGTGGTTTTGTGTCAATTGGTTGAGAAATTGCGGTACCATTTGAAAGTGTAACAGTAATTCTCTCAACAGAGTTAGAGCCGGTTTTGAAATAGAGATAACCATTACCACTATTTTTTACTACTAAATCGTAAGTTAAAGAAGCATCTGCTAAATCACCTGTAACTGTGTATGGGTAGCAACCAGAGTCACCATAGCCCTCGTAATTACATTCAGTGTTGTTTGTTGAAATTTTTTCTAATTCAATATCATAGAAAACGTTGTTTATACCAGTAGTAGCTTCAAAAAGACCACTCTGAACTTCAAATGGATTTGAATTATCGTGTGACCAATATTTAATTTCTTCATTTGCTCTGAAAGCAACTGGTAAGGTGTAGTTGTTTTTATATGCTGTAAATTTACCTTTGCTGAAAAGTCTTTCGTAATAATGTTCATTCATTTGTGCAGTTGAGCCTTGGTCGTTGTCAACAATGTAGTCGAGTGCAAAGAATGCATTATAAACAGGGGTTTGTCTGTGGTAAGTGTAGCTATTGATATAGTTACCAAACATACCTAAATGATATTGCATATTTGAAACCTTTTCATAAGCCATTGAAGAGAATGTTGAAACGCCGTTGTAGTAGTACCAGCAAGGGTCCATTCTCGCACGGAGTGAGGTAAGCTCCATTCTGTAATTTTCATTACCCTCATACTCGTCAATTTTATCTTTTAAAACCTGAAAATCATCGTAATCGCTTACAAAGTTTGTTTTTGGTTGGTCCATACTGTAATTGTTTGTGTTAGCAACAATATATTCAGCACAGCAAGAACAAAGAATTAAAGCAGCAACGGCAATTCTTGGGAAGTTTTTGTTATTGAGAATACCTAAAGCAAGGCAATAGATACCAATAAATGCAATACATATCCACACGCCGACCTCAGAGAAATTCTTTGAGCCGATTTCCTGTACCATAATTACAAAGAATATTGTAGCTGTGCCAACGCCGATAATCTGTCGTCTTGTGTATTCTTTAATAAATGTGAGTGCTCTGAATGCGAATATCAAGAGCAAGAATGAATACATATAAGAAAATCTGTATGGTAAATCGTTAGGAAAGTGGAAGCCGTGCCAGATGTAGTTTAAAACGTTTGTGTAACAGCTTGCAAACATAAATGCTAATATGCCACAACTGAAAATCTTTTCTTTACCACTTATTTTATTTGAGAAAATAAAGAGTGGAACTAACATTACTGTTAAAACACCACAGTAAACGTTAGGTAAAACGTCGTCACCACTGCTACGGATAGTTGGGTCTAAATAAGCAAGGTGGTTAGCTAAAAAGTCAAATATTGAAAAATATGTCTTTAATTCTTCTGGGAAAGTGCCGCTTGTTGCAGAGCAGTTCTGGAGAACAAAGTAAACAGGTAAAAGTGCGAATGCACTAAGAAATGCTGCTAAAACAGAAGAAAATGCAAAGATTGAACCTGTGTCAAAAAATCTTGAGTTTCTTAAGTTGCTGATAGCCCATTTGAAAGTTGATTTAATATTATTTTCTCTTTCTTTTAATCTGCCAAAGTAGGTAGAAGAAAAATCGTACTCTATAAAGTAGTTATAAATAAAGAACAATACAGAGAAAATACAAACCATATAAGCCATATAATAGTTTGATAAGAACGTGAGTGTTAAACTAACTATATAAAGCGACGCTTTTCTTTCTTTTATAATTTTATCAATTCCAAGCATTACAAGTGGGAAAAGATAAAATGAATCAATCCACATTACATTCCAGTAGTAAGCAATAAAGTAACCACTACAAGCATATAACACGCCAAAAGCAGAGGTTAAAGGGGATTCTTCGGGAGTGTATTTTTTTCTTATGAAATACGAGAAGGTGTAAGAAGCGGTAATTGCTTTTAAAATAATCATAATAGCAATAGCTTCTGGCATATTTTTGTGACCAACTAAGAGCATAACTATTGCAAATGGTGAAGCAAGGTAGTTAAAAAAGTTACCTAAAAATGTTCCACCACCGCCAGAAGTCCACGAATAAAGAAAACTGTCAGCATTAGTTACTCTTTCATAAAATTCTGCAAAGAGTGGGCCGTATTGATGGTAAAGGTCCATTCTGAGAATTGTTTTGTCGCCGAATGGAATTAAATCGAAGCAGTAATAAACCACCATCATAATAAAGAAGGTGCAACCTGCCGCTAAGAATGAATAACGGTTGTCATAAAATGGCTTTAGTTTTTTGTTTTCTAAAAATTTATTTTTCATTAAATTTCACCTGTAAATATTAATCACTCTATATAATACCATATATGTAAAATTCTTTCAATCTTTTTCCTTATTTTTAATAGCTTGTTCAAAAATATTTTTAATAAAGTTCTATTTCGGGACAAGTGTAAATATTATTTTGTAGGAGCAAATAAAAACAGAAAGGAATTTTTAAAATGAAAGACTTTTTAAATGCCGTGTCCCTCTTGCCAAAGGATGTTGAAAATATGCTTTGTGCAATTAACAACGACTTTAAATGCAAGGTGAATGAAATTCGGTTCAGGAGCAATAAGCCTGTAACGCTCAACACAAAAGATGGTGTTTTTTATTGCACCAAAAACGGACGTGTTACAGTGAATTTTAATGACGATTTATATTTTGTTGATAACAAAAAATTGCAGGAAATAGTATTTTTTCTCTCGAGACGTTCTATTCATACGTATCAGGATATGTTAGCAAAAGGCTATCTGCCACTCAAAAATGGTTGTAAAGCAGGGATTGCAGGTAGTGCGGTTATAAAAGATGGTGCAGTGTATTCTATTTCTTCATTTTCAGGGGTTAATATAAGAATTTCGAGAGATTTTATAGGGTGTAGTAAAGATTTGATTAAAGCAGTGGGAGAGAAATGCACATCTTTTCTTATAATTGGTCAGCCACTATCTGGAAAAACCACGCTTTTAAGAGATTTGTGCAGAACTTATGCGGGTGAAAATTCTTTTGAACCACAAAAAGTTGTGATTGTTGATGAAAGGGATGAAATCGCTTCAAAAAGCTTCGGTGGTGGTGTTGATGTGGGGGTTCACACCGATGTTTTATCGCTTTTTCCTAAAGAAGTAGGGATTGATATTGCTTTGAGAACACTTTCACCTGACGTTATAGTTCTTGATGAAATAGGCCTTGATGATGAAGTGAGTGCTATGCTTTCTGGGATGAACAGTGGTGTTAAATTTGTAGCAACAGCCCACGGCAATAGTCTTGATGAGGTGCTGTTAAGACCTAATATAAAGAAGCTTATTGATGCAAGAGTTTTTAGCAAGGTAGTTGTACTGAAAGGCAAGGGGGCACCTACTGAAATTCAGGAAGTGATTGAAATATGAATATTGTTTCTTCAATAGCTCTGGCGGTAGCTTTTATTCTTTTAGGTGTTAACAGAATTATTAATATCAAAAAGAATACCGAGGCACTTTACGAAGCTGTGAGGTTTATAAGCTCGGTTAAAAATAATATTCGCTATTTATCAATGGATTATGTAAGCCTTGTAGAAAATGCGGTAAATGAGAATTATTCATACATAACGTTTCATCCTGAAATCACAATTTCAGATTGTGTTGGCGAAAAGGTCAAGGGAGAGTTTTTGCAGTTTGTTCAGAAAATAGGCACAACAGATGAAGACGGTCAGTTGAATTTTTGCGATGAATATATTGAACGTTTTAAAGGGTTTTATAATGAGAGTGCAAGTAAAGAAAAGTCAAAAGTAAATGTAATCGGGGCAATAAGTGTGTTATGTGTTATGTGTGCTCTTGTGTTAGGAGGTTAAAAACTTTTGGATATATCTTTTATTTATAAAATTGCAGCAATAGGTCTTGTTACTGCGGTTATTAATCAGATTTTACAAAAAAGCGGAAAAGAGGAGTACACAATAATAATTACAGTTGCAGGTGTTATTATTGTAGCTTTGATGCTGTTGCCCTTTGTCAGAGAATTTAATGACGAGCTTTCGTCACTTTTTGGTATATGACAATTACACAAATAATGCTTTTCGCACTCATAAGCGTAATAATATTAACAATTTTAAGAAAGTATGTGTCGCAATTATCTCTGGTAGCAGAAATAGCGGTAATTATAATTGTAATCATAAGCGTTATACCAGAATTTAAGGGGCTTGTGAACACTTTCAGCAATATAACAGATATGACATCTGTGTCAGATGATATATTAGAAACAATGCTCAAGGCGTTTTCTATTCTGACAGTCGGCGGTATAGTTTCAGATATTTGCAGAGATAATGGTGAAAATGCGGTAGCTGGTGTAGTTGATACAGTAGTTAAAATTCTTGCCTGTGCAACGGCGATGCCTACATTTACGGCAGTGCTTGTTACGGCGCTTAGTTTATTGGAGCAGTAGGATGAAAAAAATTTATGTAGTTGTTTTCGTGCTTGTTTTACTTTCTTCGCTTTCTGTAACTGCATTTGCGGGGAATGGCGATATAGACAGTTACTACGAGGAATTTTCTTATGATGATATGATATCTTCTCTCGATTCGTCAGTTATAGATATACTTAATGAAATCGGCATTACAGAAATAAGCTATGAAAGTATATTTTCGGTTACACCAAAAAAGGTTCTGGATTCACTTTATGAGATGTTCAAAAATGGTCTTAGTGAGCCGTTTAAATACTTCCTTTCTATAACGGGCGTAATGGCACTTATGTCACTTATTACAAATATTTCACGCTCACCTGAAACTGTAACACTTATAGGGTCTTGCTGTGTTTCGTGCTTTCTCGCTGTCCCCATTGTGAGCCTTATAACACGCTCTTTTTCTGTTTTAGAGGCACTTTCTGTATTCACTTCATCATTTGCTGTAGTGTTTTGTGCAGTTACCTCTGCGGCAGGTGGTACTATTCAGGGCACATCATTTCTCGGTATGAACGTTGCACTTAACTCTATTATGACAGTAATGCTTTCGTCTGTTTCAAAACCTCTTTGTAACGTGATGTGCTCACTTTCGTTTCTTTCGTGCTTTAATATAAAAACCTTCAGCGAGAGAATGAGCGACCTTATAAAGAAAGCTTACATATTTATATTAGGTGCATTAACAACAGTTTTTTCAGGCGTATCTGGTATTAAAGCAATTCTTGGTTCAAGTGCCGATACAGTAGCAATAAGAGGGGTTAAATTTTTAGTGGGGCGTTCAATTCCGCTTGTTGGTGGAGTTGTTAGTGAAAGCTATCAGAGTGTAATTGCAAGCTTACAGCTTATTAAAAGTACAGTGGGAGTTTTTGGGATAATAACTGTCATAGTAACGGTTCTGCCTATTATACTGGAGCTAATTATATGGTGCTTTATGCTGAGTCTTATAAGTACAATGGGTGATGTGTTAGGGTCTTTTAAAATACAGAATCTTATTCTTATATTTAAAGATGTGCTTATTCTGCTTATAGCAACAATTATTTTTTCGAGTGTGTTATTTATAATTTCCTGTGGATTTATGCTGGTGTTTAAAAATGGATAGTATAAAGTTAGTTTTAGTAAATTATGCAGTTTGTGCACTTCTTGGTAGCATATTTGAATTTGTTTTACCAAGAAAAAACAAGGATGTTTTCAGAATAGTTTCTTCTGTAATTCTTATATCTGTTATAGTAATTCCACTTTCAAGGCTTGATTTAAAAAGTGAGTTTTCACAGCTCGATTTTTCAATTACTGAAAGTGACACACAACAGAGCATTAACCACACTGCAAATTTAATAGAGAAAGAAATTTATAAATCAATAGAAGAAATACTCATAAATGAAGGTGTTAATGAATATGAAATATATATAGACACAAAAGTGGATGAAGCTACAAATGAAATTGTGCTTCAGGCGGTTACTGTTCTTGTTGATGAAATATTCAACGAAAAAATATCTGTTTTAGAAAGTATATTAAAAACAGAATTTGGCGAGGTTTTAAAAATCGGGGTAAAAGAAAATGATTAAGTTTAAAGATGTGTTTAATAAGCTTAGTAAAAACAAAAAGAATTTAGTTTTAGCTTTATGCAGTGTTTTAGCCCTTGTGCTTCTTCTTGTTTCCGAATTCGCTTCTGATGACAAGCTTAATAGTAGCGAGAAAGTAAATAGTTACGTATCTTCAGAAAACTACATAAAAGAGCAAGAAGAAAAACTCAAAGAGCTTTTAGAAGCAATAGATGGTGCTGGGGAAGTAGAAGTGATGATAACCCTTGAGAGCTGTTACGAAAACGTTTATTTAAAGGATAAAAATTTAAAAACAGAAAGTGGTAACGGCGATTTTAAGGAAGAAAGCGATGAAACGTATATAATGGCAAAAACAAGTTCAAATACACAAGAAGGCGTAATTATAAAGGTGTATGAACCAGTTGTAAAAGGTGTTGCTGTGGTGGCTACGGGTGGAGAAAGCGAAAAGGTGAAAATGGCTATTATAGAAACTGTTTCGGCGGTTTTTAATATAGATAGCACAAATATCTCGGTAGAAAAAATGAAAACTGAAAGGAAAGAATGATAATGAACTTACTTATAAAAAGACGACAGCTTATAATGGCAACACTTGTTGTGGCATTGGGTTCTGCGGTATTTGTGAATTGGTATTTTACTAATTCGGACAACAAAACAGTTGAAGAAAGTGAAACGGGGAGCGAATACGTGCAGAGCATTGGCGAAGCAAAATATGTAAATTCTGACAATGCAAAAACAGAAAGCACTACCCAGAATGCTACTGCAACGGCTTCTAAAAACACAGACTATTTTACTACTGTAAAATTAAAAAGAACCAAAGCTCACGATGAAGCTTTAGCCGATATGAAAGCATTATTAAAAGAAGCTGGTGAAGACAGTAAGGGTGCAGAAGAAATCGGGAAAACAATAGACGCTTTAAGTAAAACAATAAAGCTTGAAGCAGATATTGAAGCACTTATTTCTGCAAAGCTTAAATGCCAGTGTGTTGTAATGATAAATAACGATAATGCAGAGGTTGTTGTAACAAAGGGCAACCTTAACGATGCAAGTATATTGCAGATTATGGATGCGGTTTTAAATAATACTGATGTTAAGGCGGAGAATATAAAAATCAGCGAGTCTTAGGAATTAGGAATTAGGAAATAGGAATTAGGAATTAGGAAATAGGAATTAGGAATTAGGAATTACCAAATAGGAAATAGGAAATAGGAAATAGGAAATAGGAAATAGGAAGCGGTTGATAATAAAACATTCTATCATTTTCAGTTGAGAGTAACTTTAAATGATAGGATGTTTTTTGTTCTGATTTCTGCTTTGTGAATCACTAAAATCAACGCGAAGCGTTCCGAAACTTTCAACTTTCAATTTTCAACTTTCAACTATTTTCAAAATATTAGCTGAAAAAATCTTCTCAAGTTCTTCATCAGTAATACCAAGTGACATAATGTAGTCTAATTCATCTTTCTGTCGCCACATTGGGTAGTCGGTTGCAAATATTACCTTATCTGCACCATAACGCCTGATTATTTTAAGTGCAGTTTCCTTTTCTAAAGCGAAAAATGCAGAGCAGGTGTCAACAAATAAATTTGGTAATTTACATAACTTTTCACTTGCTTCTTCCCATATAGAGTAACCGCCGAAGTGTGCACCTATAACAGTTAAATCAGTGTAAATTTCCATTACTGGTAAAAGTCTGTTAGGGTTAGAATTATCGTAACGGTCGTCACCAGTATGCATTAAAATAGGCAAGTGGTGTTTTTCGCAAAGTTCATATATTTTAAGACATCTGTAATCGTCAATCTTAAAATTCTGAATGTCAGGGTGGAGCTTTACGCCTAAAAGTCCTAACGAAATAAGCTCTTTTACATCTCTTTCTAAATCATCAGAATTCGGGTGGAGTGTGCCGAAGCCTATAAATTTATCAGGATGTTTTTTCACCTCATCAGCTATAAAGTGGTTTATACTTGAAACTTGTTTTTCAGTTGTCGCAACAGATTGCACGAGCATTTTGCTGACACCAGAAGCTTCACTTTGCTCTATAAGCTCTTTTGTTGTGCCGTGAAATGGTGCATGGGTAACACCGTAAAATTTATCTGTGCTGTCAGTTGCTTTTTGCGCTATTTTTTCTGGATAAATGTGGCAGTGAGCATCTATTATATAGTGGTTTTTCATTTGTTTGCCTTCTTTTTATTGATAAGAATTTATTCTTGGGTTTAGTGAAAAAGTGCTGAATGCTGAGTGATGAGTGTTGAGTTAAGGGTCTGCGACGCTATTATAATTTCAAAATATTAAATATATCCTATCATTTAAAGCTGGATTTTCCCCCAACTAAAAATGATAGGATGAGTTTTTGTTTACAATACTATCCACAATAGTAACTAACCATACTAATCACGCAGTAACTACTGAATTTGCTTTCTGAAGTCCGTATTTCTCAATAGCATTTTCACGCATTTTGTATTTAAGGATTTTACCAGCAGCGTTCATTGGGAATGAATCAACAAAGTCAATGTATTTTGGAACCTTGTGACGAGCCATGTGGTCCATAATGTATTGCTTCATTTCTTCTATAGTCATTGAAACATTTTCTTTGAGAATAATGCAAGCCATTATTTCTTCGCCATATTGTTCGTCAGGAACGCCAATAACCTGAACGTCTTTAACGTTTTCGTGGGTGTAAATAAATTCTTCAATTTCTTTAGGGTAAATATTTTCACCACCACGGATAATCATATCTTTAAGTCTGCCTGTAATTTTGTACTTGCCATCAGGTGTTCTGCAAGCAAGGTCACCTGTCTGTAGACGACCGTCTTTATCAATAGCAGCAGCAGTAGCCTTTGGCATCTTGTAATAGCCTTTCATAATGTTGTAGCCACGTGCAACAAATTCACCGTTAACTTCGTCTGGGCAATCTTCACCAGTTTCAGGGTCAACAATTTTACACTCAATTTCAGGTAATGCTCTACCAACTGTAGCAACTCTTACTTCAAGTGGGTCGTCAGTTGAACTCATTGTGCAACCAGGCGAAGCCTCAGTTTGACCATAAACAATGGTGATTTCTTTCATATTCATTTTATTTACAACGTCCTGCATAACTGCAATAGGACAAGGACTACCAGCCATAATACCAGTTCTCATATATGAGAAGTCTGTTTTAGGGAAGTCTGGGTGCTCTAAAAGAGCGATAAACATTGTAGGAACGCCGTGAAATGCAGTAATTCTTTCAGCGTTGATACAAGCAAGTGCTGGCTTTGGTGAGAAGTATGGAAGTGGTAAAATTGTACCACCGTGAGTCATTGTTGCAGTCATAGCAAGAACCATACCGAAGCAGTGGAACATAGGAACCTGAATCATCATTCTGTCAGCGGTAGAAAGGTCCATTCTGTCACCGATGTTTTTACCATTGTTTACAATGTTGTAGTGAGTGAGCATAACGCCTTTAGGGAAGCCTGTTGTACCTGATGTGTACTGCATATTACAAACATCATTAACGTCAACAGTAGCAGCGATTCTGTAAACCTCTTCTTTTGGTACAGATGGCGCTCTGTTTATAGCTTCTTCCCAGGTAAGACAACCTTTTTTCTTAAAGCCTACTGTAATAACATTTCTTAAGAATGGTAATCTTTTTGAGTGAAGTGGTTCGCCTGGAACTGTGTTTTCGAGTTCAGGGCAAAGCTCACCAATAATTTCGTTGTAGTTTGAATCACGGTAGCCGTCAATCATAATAAGTGTATGAGTATCAGATTGTTTTAAAAGGTACTCTGCTTCGTGAATTTTATAAGCAGTATTCATTGTAACAAGAACTGCACCGATTTTTGTAGCAGCCCAGAATGCAATGTACCATTGAGGCACGTTTGTTGCCCACACAGCAACGTGACTACCTGGCTTTACACCGAGTGAGAGGAATGCTCTGCAGCATTCGTCAACGTCATCACGGAACTGAGAATAAGTTCTTGTGTAGTCAAGAGTTGTGTATTTAAAAGCATACTGGTCAGGGAATTCCTCAACCATTTTGTCGAGTACCTGTGAAAATGTTGCTTCAATAAGAGTTTCTTTTTTCCATACATATTTACCAGTATGTGTTTTGTTTGAGTAAAGAGTTTTCTTGGCTCTTGAAGTATTACCAAACTGAGCCATAAAGCTGACGAAGTGAGAGAAAATAATTTCCATATCATCAAGCTCGGGCATCCATTTAGGGTCCCACTCAATAGAAGCAAAGCCGTTGTAGTTTACAGAAGTAAGTGCTAAAACTGCTTCTTCAATAGGGTATTCACCTTCACCAATAAGGCAGTATTTTATTTCGCCATCTTCTTTAGTAGCATCTTTTATGTGAACGTGTTTTACGTAAGCACCAAGATTTTTAATTGTTGTTTCAGGTTCTTCACCTGCAATGAAATATGGTGAATAAAAATCCCAGAGTGCTGCGAGTGAATCGCAAGAGAATGTGTTGAGAACTTCTAAGAGTTTTGTTGTGTCTGAGAAAAGACCTGATGTTTCAATAATAATTGTAACATTATTTTTTTCTGCTTCAGGGATAATTTCTGAAAGAACAGAAATAACTTCTGCTTTTTGTTCTTCGAAAGAAGCACCCGTGTCTGTTGCTTTAATACGAACGAAAGGGATATGAAGTGTGGAAGCAATCTGGAGACATTTGTTTAATTCTTCTGTAAATTCTTCTCTTTCATCTTTAGAAGCAGGGTTTTTAAGAGTATCAATACAAGGTATTCTTAAATTCTTTTCATAAAGTTCACGAACAGTTGCCTGTGCAGAACTCATATAAAAAGCACCATTTTTTTCTGTGAAAGATGGGTTGTTTACGTTGTGAAGTTCAATTCCGTTAAAGCCTTGTTCTGAAGCAATTCTTGTAAAATCTTCCCACAAATAGCCGTGCCAACCCTTTGTTGAAAAAGAAAGTTTCATTTTTATCCCTCCCGTTAATTTTCTTCAAAGATAATCTTGTTAATAGCATTAATATATGCTCTGATACTTGCGCCGATAATGTCAGTAGAAACGCCGTTACCAGAATAAAGCTTGCCGTTTGCACGAAGCTTAACAAGTGCAGAACCAGTTGCTTCTCTACCTTCTGTAACAGAGTGAATCTGGAAGTCATCAAGCTCGTAGTGATGACCAACAATCTGCTCAATAGTAGTGAATGCCGCATCAATAGGGCCGTCACCAATGCCAATTGACTGCTTGTTTTCACCATCTTTTTCGAGTGTAATCTGAGCAGATGAAGTGATAATGTTACCTGTGTTGATAACGTAATCTACTAATTTATATATAGGTGTAACCTGAAGTGCAGTTGTTGCAACAATAGCATCAAGTTCTTTGTTTGAAATTGTCTTTTTACTTGCAACAGATTTGAAGCGTTCAAATACTTTTGCACTGTCTTCGTCAGATAAATCGTAACCTAAATTTTTAACTGCCTTTAAAACAGTTTCCTGAGAATCATTTTCAGTTAAGTTGAATTCAGATGCAGGAACACTACTTGTTGTTTCTGTAACTGAAATAATTTGTTTGCCATCAGCAATTTTTGCAATCTGATTTATAATTCTTAAAAATTCGTTGTATTTAATACCACAGCAAACGCCTAATTTGTCGCCATTATTTCTTATAATATTTGAAATAGTAACAATTGATGTAATGTTAGAATTATAAGAAATACATTTCACTTCTACTGCACCGTGAGTAACTGCAAGCATAGAAGAAGCCGCTGCACAACCGTTTGTATCTTCACATAAAACGCCTAAATTTACTGACTCTAATTCAGGAATTGCTTTTTTAGTTTCTTCAATGAAGTTAATGAATGCATCAGGGAGCATTGAAGCTTCATTGTCACATATTGTAACTGTCTTAGCACCAGCCTCAATAGCTGTTTTAATTGTAGAAACTAAAACGTCGTTTTCAGCTCTTGTAGCATCAAGTGCAACGAATTCAACGTCATCACAAAGTGAAACAGCCTTTTCTACTAATGCTTTAATAAGCTCAATCATTTTAGGAGCTTTTTTGTGACAGGTGTATTCCATTCCAACAGGGGAAATAGGGAGAGCAACAGAAAGTCTTGGTTTAGAAGCAGATTTAATTGCATTGTATGTAGCTTCAACACTTTCTATAGTTGTTCCTACTTGAACACTCATAACGCTATTCTTTAAAAATGCACACACAGTTTTTAAAAGAAGTGTGTCAGTCTTTTCGTTTTCAATTGCAGGGAATTCAACAACATCAACATTTGCACTTTCTAAAAGTCGTGCAATTTCAACTTTTTCTTTGAAGCTAAGAGTAGCTTCATTACCTTGTGATTTAAGTAAAATTGTACGGTCTGAAATTCTGATTTTGTTCATAAGTGTAATCCTTTCAAAAGTTGAATTTTATATTGATAAGAATTGATTTTTTATTTTGCGTGGTATCAGGGAAAACAAAAAAACTGAGCCAAGATATAATAATCTTAACTCAGGGACGAATTTTAAATAATCCGCGGTACCACCCCGCTTACTGCCAAAAAGACAGTCACTCATTAAGACTCAAAAAAGTCCGTAGCCATGGTAACGGGGCAACCGGAATCTCTTACACACACACGCTTCTGAGATTCTGCTCTGGAACGAGACCACATCTTTAAAACCTATCGGCTCACACCAACCGCCGACTCTCTGAAAAGCCTACTCAAAAATGCGTAATTCCTTCAATGCATTTATCAATATGGACAGTATATTATCACTATATAATCCAAATGTCAAGAGTTTTTTTACTTTTTCCCTTGACTTTGTGTTGATTTTCTAATACTATATATACATAAAATTTTTAAGGATGTGTGTTTTGATGAATCAACAATACGATGCATTGTTTACCCCTTGGAAAATAGGCGATGTTGAGATTAAAAACAGAATTGTAATGTGCCCAATGGGTGGTACATCACTCTTCGGCTGGTTTGAAATCGGCGGTTGCCATTTTGATAAGGAAGCGGCAAAACTTTTTATTGAAAGAGCAAACAACAATGTTGGTCTTATTATCCCTGGTATTGCACCACTTCGTGATACTATCAGAGGTAAATGGCTCTGGCAAAATCCAAAAATGTTCGAAGAATTAAAAGAATTTATGGATGAAATCCATAAAACAGGTGCTAAATTATTCATTCAGCTTACTGCTGGTATGGGTCGTTCTTGGGCTATTACAGAACTTATTGCACCACTTCACAAAAATAAATTTACTCGTGCACTTGTAAAACCTATTATCGATACATCTCACGAGTTAGCTTCACCATCTCCACAGCCATCTCGTTGGGCTCACGATATTATCTGCCCGGAAATGACTGTTGAGCAAATTCACGAAATTATTGAAGCTTATGCTAAAACTGCAAAGCTTTGTAAAGATGCTGGTGTTGACGGTGTTGAAGTTCACGCTGTTCATGAAGGTTATCTTTTAGACCAGTTCGCTATTGAGTTCTTTAATAAACGTACTGACGAATACGGCGGAAGCTTCGAAAATCGTTTCCGTTTCGCAACAGAAGTTGTTAAAGCTATTAAAGGTGTATGTGGCGAAAACTTCCCTGTTTCACTTCGTTACTCAGTTGAGTCAAAAATGAAAGGCTTCTGCGAAGGTGCAATGCCTGATGAAGTTGAAGGTAAAGACTACACTGAAGCAGGTCGTAATATGGCTGAATCTGAAAAAGCTGCAAAGTATCTTCAGGACGTTGGTTACGATATGCTCAACGCTGACAATGGTACATACGACTCTTGGTACTGGGCACATCCACCAATGTATATGCCTGAAAACTGTAACTTAGAAGACGTTGCTCATATTAAAAAGTTTGTAGATATTCCAGTTGTTTGTGCTGGTAGAATGGACCCTGCAGTTGCTGCAGATGCTATTAAAGAAGGCAAAATTGATGGCGTTGGTGTTGCACGTCAGTTCCTTGTTGACCCAGAATGGGTTACAAAAATTATTGAAGACAGAATTGAAGATATTAAACCTTGTATTTGCTGTCACAGCGCTTGCTTCAACTTCTCATCTTCAAAAGGTCACGCAAATACTCAAGACCTTTTCGACACAATGGGACTTTCTCGTTGTGCTCTTAACCCAAAAACAATGCAGTCTAAAAAATATAAAATCGAACCTGCTAAGAAAGCAAAGAAAGTTGCTATTATTGGTGGCGGTATCGGTGGTATGGAAGCTGCTATCGTTCTTGCACAACGTGGCCACAAGGTTGACCTTTATGAAAAGTCAGACAAATTAGGTGGCGTATTTATTGCTGCGGCTGCTCCTACATATAAAGAAAAAGACCGTGACCTTATTGCTTGGTACAATCGTGAAGTTAAGAAATACGATGCAATTACAATTCATATGAATACAGAAGTTAAAGATGTTGCTTCACTTAATGCAGATGAAGTTATTGTTGCTACAGGTGCTACTGCAAAGAGAATTCCTATTCCTGGTGCAGAAAGAGCAGTTGAAGCAGTTGACTTCCTCTTAGGCGATATGTCACAGGCTCCACAAAATGTAGTTGTTATCGGTGGTGGTCTTACAGGTTGCGAAATCGCACTCGAACTCCACAGAACATACGGCAAAAATGTTGCTATTGTTGAAATGCAAGATGACCTCATTACAACTCCTGGTATTGCTCTTGCTAATACAAGTTATCTTCGTGATTACTTCAAAGCAAAGAAAGTTCCTGTTTATCTTGAGTCAAAAACAACTTCAATCAATGAAGATAGCGTAACTATTATGACAAAAGATGGCAAAACAGAAACAATCCCTGCTGACAAGGTTGTTCTTTCAGTTGGTTACAACTCTGCTCCAGTTGCAGAAAAGAGCAAACACGTTCACGTTATTGGCGACGCATTCAAAGTTGGTAGCCTTAGAACTGTTATTTGGCAAGCTTGGGACGTTGCAATGAAAATATAATAAATCGCTGATTTTGGCGCAGAACAAAAAGCACTATTGGTTCTCAATAGTGCTTTTTTAGTCATTTTTTCACCCGCTCGCAGTATCTGTATACAGCTTCGGGGATGAAGAAAATGACTTCTGCATACAAACTTAGCGATTTATTGCATTTTCAAATTCGGAAATGGGAATTCCGAATTAAAGGGTCTGCGATGCTATTAATTGAAAGTTTAAAGTTGAAAATTGAAAGTTAACGGGCAAAGCCGATTATAATTTGTTTGCTAAAAAATAAATTTATCCTATCATTTTTAGTTTAATGTAACTTTAAATGAT
>JAZNUL010000125.1:0-3902 GCA_045592285.1 Acutalibacteraceae bacterium | reverse complement strand
ATATCACCCTTTTTTACAGGTGGATAAAGGTAGTTTTTTATGTAAATTTCGCTTTTTAAATCTTTATTTGTATTAAATTTAACTTCGTATGCAAAGTCAACAGAAACAGATTTTTTATTGCTACAAACAACAGGGATTTTTACATTTTTTAGTTCTGGAGCATTTACACTTTTATTAAAAAGCGAAAATCCATAATCATAAAGTTTTTTGTGGTCATTCCAATCATCGTAGGCATTAAGTGTAACTGCAATTAACGTTACGCCATTTTTTTCACACGCTGTAACAAGGCAACGTCCACTTGCTTTTGTGTAGCCTGTTTTAACGCCAAACACACCATCATATTCCTTTAACAAGCGATTATGATTAGTGAGCTTCCTCGAAACCTCAGGTACACCGAAATCAATCACAGCAGACTCTGTTGAAGCAATTTTTCTGAAAACAGGATTTTTAATTGCAACAGAAGTTAAAAGTGCCATATCGAAAGCAGTAGAATAATGGTTTTTATCGGTAAGACCTGACGGATTAGTAAAATTACTGTTTGTCATACCAATATTTTTAGCATAACTATTCATCACTTTTGCAAAGCTTGTAATATTACCGGATATAGCAAACGCTGTGACGTTTGCCGCATCATTACCACTTTCTAAAAGCATTCCGTACACTAATGCTATTAAGGTGATTTTATCCCCTGCTTTTAAGCCGATTGAAGTCCCCTCAACTGTCACAGCTTCTTTACTTGCCGTAATTTCCTTTTGTGGTACTCCGTATTCAAGCGCTATAAGTGAAGTTAAAATCTTTGTAGTACTTGCAATTCCTCTTCTTTCGTGTTCTGCCTTGCTATATAAAACCTCGAGCGTATCTGCATTAATCAAAATAGCAGATTTTGCCGAAACAGAAACTGCAGAAGCTTCTGCCACGAGATTGAAATTAAAAATAATCAGAAGTAGCGAGATTAATATTGAGATTGTTTTTCTTACCAAAATAAATCACCCCAAAAATTATATGCAGATGATTTATTTTAAATAATATTATTCAGCAGTTTTATCAGCTTTTGCTTCTTTATTTTTTGAAACAAAGCTTGTAACCTTGTCAAACATTTCTGGAACCATTGTTACTGCTCTTTCAACTGCATTGTCATTAGCAGTAATGTGTTTAATTGTAACGTCGCCATCTTTAACAACGAGGAATGCCACAGGATTAATTGTAATACCTGCACCACCTGCACCACCGAAAAGTTCAACGTTGTTTTTTGATGGGAAATCAGAACCACCTGAAGCAAAGCCATATGTAACCTTTGAAACAGGGATTATTGTAAGTCCATCAGGGAGATTAATTGGGTCACCGATAATAGTGCTTACATCTACCAAATCTCTTACCTTTTCGATTGTTGTTTTTAAAATTGAATTTGCTGATTTTTCCATTCTGGACACCATCCTTTTTACTTATTTATTACTTCTTGCTGAATCTCTTGTGTATCTTCAGCAGTTGTGTTTTCGGGTTTGTTATTTATATTAACACTCTTTTTTGCCTTGTTATTAGCAAAAAGAATTTTTAATATCACTTTAAATACTAATTGAAGTGCAAGAACTATTACAGCATTTGTAATTCTTATTGGCACTACTGAAACATTTAGATATAAATCTGCTTCATTTTTAACACCTAAAAAGTCAGGACTTATATCAATGTCATATTTTTTCATTTTGCAAGTTGAAGCAACCTTGCCTAAAGTCGGAAAAAGCCAGGAAGATAGCTTGCCATATTTAATTGCAGTATCGGCAGCATCACTACCAGTAACGTGCATTGTCAAATAAAATTCATTAATTGTAAAGGTTTTATAAAGCTTACCAAAAAATGAACCCAAAGAATCTTTTACTGCTACAAGCATTTTTACAATACCGTCATAGCCTTGTTCAATATAAATTTGCTTAAAAAGATTATTACCTTTATTTTCGGTAGTATTTTCAGCTAATGTTGTATCCTCTGCCACTTGTTCTTGTGGTGTTTCTTCAGTTTTTTTCTTTTCCTTTTTAGGCTTTTTTTCTTTTTCGGGCTTTGATGAATCGAATAACGTAATTTTTAAAAACAGATATTTTAAAATTACTTTATTTTTATCTGTCATTTCTATAATAACTGAAACCTTTATTGAAAAAAGCACAACAAAAAACAGAATTATACCAAGTATTATGTATAAAGCAGTCACCAAAACCCTCCTTTCAGAAAAAAAGTTTTAAAATTATTCTGCCGTTACTGGTTCTTTTACTTCTTTTGGTTCTTCGGTATCACCATCAAAGAGTGATAACTGACCTGAATCAACATCTGACATAAGCATTTGTTTATCTACATTAGGTAATTCTTCAAGTTCAGATAAAGCACTGAGTGAGAAGCAACGAAGGAAATCGTCAGTTGTACCATAAAGAACAGGTCTGCCTGGTACATCTAACCTACCCTTCTCTTCAATAAGACCACGCTGACAAAGAGTTGTAACAACACCTGAACAGTCAACGCCTCTAATCTGCTCAATATAAGGCTTTGTTATTGGTTGGTTATAAGCAATAATTGCTAAAACTTCAAAAGCAGCCTGAGAAAGCGGTGTATTACGTTTTAAATCTAAAACAGCTCTTACTTCATTTATGTACTCTTTTTTACTGCAAATCTGATATTTGCTACCTAATTTCAAAAGACATAAACCACTATCTTCTTTTTCGTAACGTTCTTTAAGTATATCTAAAATTTCTAAGGTTACTTCACTATCAGTTCCTAAAACAATAGAGAGTCTTGTGTGTTCAATAGGCTCTGCAGCAGCGAATAAAACTGCTTCTGCAACAGCTAACATTTTATTTTCAATCAAGTGTTTTCATTTCCTTCCAAAAGTTCAATTTGAATATCGTCACCTTCGCCTGAAAGATAAATTGATTTATCTTTTGCGAGCTCTAATATTGCTAAAAATGATGCTACCAAGTCTGAGCGACTTTCGGCTGATTTATAAAAATCAAAAAGTTTGTGTTTCTTTTTTAATTTAAGAACATTCATAATTGCTTCGATTTTTGAACCAACAGAAACAATTTTTTTAGCAACAATTGTCTTGAATGAGTCAAGTGGTGGTGGTAGTTTTCTTAACTTCTTACCAACCACAGCCGCATACGCTTTTAAAAGCTCTGATGGCTCGTGTAGCCTTTTATATGTCAAGTCTGGCTCAACATCTTCGGGAACTGCCCTTACAACGTAGTCAAACCCAGTTGTCATACAAGCAAGTTTTTGTGCTAAAAGCTTACATTCCTGATACTCAATAAGCTCTTGTGTAAGCAAATTTTTCTGCTCCTCAGCATCTTCATAAACTGGTAAAAGCGAAACTGTTTTAATATAAACAAGTCTTGCAGCCATTTCTAAAAATTCACTTGCAACATCCATATCTTCGTCCTGCATTGCTCTCACGTAAGCTGTGTACTGGTCAACAAGTTCGACAATAGGAATGTCATAAATATCTATTTTATGTTTTGTTATCAAGTGCAAAAGTAAGTCCATAGGACCTTCAAACACTTCTAATTTATAAGATAATTTTTCCATAATTCACCTTTAGAGTGAGTGTATTCGAACCAGATATGCCTTAAATGCCCGATTTCACGCACCTTTTGTATTTTTTTGTCTTGATATACGCCAGTATAACTACGCCAAAGAAAATCCAAAATGCACGCAAACTCGGACATTTAAGGTTCTGCGAAGTTTAATACTTGGCAATTTTTTCTGTAACAAGGCAAAACTCGCAGGAATACTGACGTATTTCAAGAGTTTTAACGAGGTTACGGGGAAAAGTGACTGTATTAAACCATATCTGGTTCGAACACGCTCACTCTACGTCAATTTAATTTCTTTATAAAATTACCATCTTCATCGACGGCATCAAT
>JAZNUL010000124.1:0-36452 GCA_045592285.1 Acutalibacteraceae bacterium | reverse complement strand
AGCAAATTAAAAAGGGTAACTGTACCTCTTCACCCGATAAGGTTATGGTAGAGTGTGCGGAGCTTTTGGTAGATACGGTTAACACAGCAGACTGGGCATTCTTTGCAAAAAACGGTAACGATGCAACGCAGGGTGCCATTTTAACCGCACGTGCTTACACACATAGAAAAAAGCTTATTTTCTTTAACGGATTCTACCACGGCGTTTCACCAATGGTACAAAAAATTGACTACCCGGGCGTTACCCCTGAGGACGTAGCAAACAACCTCTACTGTAAGTGGGATGATATTGAGGGTCTTAAAAAGACTTTGGAGGAAAACGAGGGTGAGGTTGCAGCAATTATTGCTCAGCCATATAACCACGGTAACTTCTTCGACAATGCTTTCCCTGTAGACGGCTTTTGGCAGGAGGTAAGAAAGCTTTGCACCGAAAAGGATATTGTTCTTATTATAGACGACGTTCGTGCAGGCTTCCGTCTTGACTTAGCAGGCTCAGACCATTTCTTTGGCTTTGAGGCAGATATTATTTGCTTCTGTAAGGCACTTGCCAACGGCTACAATATGTCAGCCTTCTGCGGTAAGGAGTTTTTAAGAAGTGCGGCTTCATCTCTCTCCTACACGGGCTCTTACTGGATGAGTGCAGTACCGTTTGCAGCGTGTATTGCTAGTATAAATAAGCTCAAAGCAATAAATGCACCAAAGCTGTTTAACGACCTTGGCACAGAGCTTTTAGAGGGTCTTAAAAAGGCGGGTAAGGAAAACGGCTTTGACCTTGTAACCTCAGGCCCACCGGCACTTTTCTATTTAAGAATTGCAAATGATGACTCTATGCTTCTTCATCAGGACTGGATTGCAGAATGTGTTAACAGAGGTGTGTTCTTTGCATCTCACCACAACCACTTTATTAACGCTGCATTAACTCACGAGGATATTAACAGAACTATTGAAATTGCAGACGAAGCATTTAAAGTGGTAAGAAATAATCACCCAGAACTTTTTAAATAAGTAAATAAATAATTTATATACGGGAGGTAATTCTGATGGCATTATCAAAACAAGAGTGGTTAAGGCTTGAAAAGAAAGCCCACGAGCTTCGTAATCTCTGCCTTGATACTACATACTGGGCAGGTAGCGGTCATATCGGTGGTGGTATGAGTGCTATGGACATTATGACAGTTTGCTACCACAAATATATGAATTTAAAGGTAGAAGACCCTAACTGGGAAGACCGTGACAGATTTATTTTAAGTAAAGGTCACGCAGGTATTGCTTATGCACCTGTTCTTTGTGATTTTGGTTTTAATGACAAAGAAATGCTTAAAACCTTTAACCTTTCAGGTTCAAAAATGGGTATTCACCTTGATGCCAACAAGGTTCGTGGTGTTGATGCTTCAACAGGTTCACTCGGTCACGGACTTTCAATAGGCGTTGGTACTGCTCTTGCAGCTCGTCTTTTAAAGAAAGATTATAAAACTTTTGTAGTTTTAGGTGACGGTGAATTAGACGAAGGTTCTAACTGGGAAGCAGCAATGTCTGCGGCTCACTATAAACTTACAAATCTCATTACATTTGTTGACCGTAACCACAATATGATTGACGGCCCTACAGAAGAAGTTATGGCTCTTGAGCCACTCGCTGACAAGTGGGAAGCTTTCGGCTTTATTGTTAAAAAGATTGACGGTAACAATATTAAAGAACTTTGTGAAGCTATTGACTTTGCATATAACAATGATACTGACAAACCAGTTTTAATTCTTTGCGATACAATTAAAGGTTGCGGTATTGACTTTATTGAAGGTGACTTCAGATGGCACTACGGTGCATTTGATACTGAAAAATATGAAAAAGGTAAGAAATCTCTTGAAGAATCTTACCAAAAACGTGTAGAACGTGCTGAAAAGGAGGGCGAATAATATGGCTGGTGGTTTATCTTATACAGCAGAACAATCAACATCTCTCTCAACTGCTGAAATTTATGGTCAGGCTCTTGTTGAATTAGCAGAAGCACACCCAGAAGTTGTTGCTTTAACAGCTGACCTTGCAAAATCAACTAAAATTGGCGATTTCCAGAAGAAATTCCCAGACAGATTCTTTAACGTAGGTATTGCAGAACAAAATATGTTTGGTATTGCTGCAGGTATGGCAAAGGCTGGTCTTGTACCATTCCTTTCAACATTCTCACAATTCGCATCTTTCCGTTCAGCAGACCAGCTCCACACAGACCTTTGCTACCAGAATGTTAACGCAAAAGTTATTGCTACACACTCAGGTACATCTTTCGGTCAGGCTGGTTCTACTCACCACGCTATTTGCGATTTAGCTTTAACACGTTCTATTCCTAATCTTACAGTTATCTGCCCAGCAGATGGTTATGAAACATATAATGCTGTTATGGCTGCTTACAATACACCAGGTCCATTCTACATAAGAATTAACCGTGGTTTTGACCGTGTTCTTTATAAAGGTACTGATTACGGCTTTGAAATTGGTAAAGCAGTAGAAGTTCACGAGGGTACAGACCTTACAATTATTGCTTGTGGTTCTTGTGTATTCCAGGCTGTTCAGGCTGCTGAATTCCTTAATAATGCAGATGGTCTTAAAGTTCGTGTATTAGATATGCACACAATTAAACCTATTGACCGCGAAGCTATTTTAAAGGCTGTTACAGAAACACGCCGTATTATTACTGTTGAAGACCATACAGTTTTAGGTGGTCTTGGTTCAGCAGTTGCAGAAGTAGTTGTTGAATCAGGTAAAGGTTGTGCATTTAAAAAGCTTGGTATTCAGGACGAATTCGCACCAATCGGTCTTCAAGAAGATATTATGTCTATGCTTGGTATTGACTCAAACGGCATTATTGCTGCTGTTCGTGAAGTTATGAAGGCTGACTTTGAAGAAGATAACGACTGGGACGACGAATTTTAATTTTTAAAAATTTAAAATTCGAGTGAAGAGTTAAGAGTGAAAAGTGAAGAATTGTGGGTCTGCTACGCGATTATAATCAAACGCGTAGCGTTTCCGAAACTTTCAATTTTCAACTTTCAACTTTCAATTTTTACAAAAAATGAAAGGGTGAAAAAATTGCCAGATAAAGAACAACTTTATACCAATAAAATATTTCTTTGTGGTGCTTTGCCACTTTTAAAAACCATAGTCCAGGATGTACCATCACTTAAAAAGAAGTTTGAAAAAGTACATTGTGTATTTCAGGTCAGCTGTCGTGACTCAGAAGCACCAGACGGCAAATGGGCAACTCACTTTGTTGTTAATGGTGATGAATGGTTGATTCACGCCAACAAGGTTGCCGAAAGAGTTGATAAACAAAAATTTGTTGAACTCGAATTTAAGAGCGTTGAAACAATGAACGCTTTCTTCAAGGGTAAAATCGGCCCCGCTACTCTTCCAAAAATGAAAGGTGTTAATTTCATTTATGAGTTCGGTGTATTTATGATGGCACTTCTTAAAATGGCAGACCTTTTAGGCTTAGAAAAGCCACCGGAAAAAGAAGAAGATAAACGTCTTTTAGTTAAATGTTACTTCTATCTTCTTTCTGCAGGTATAAGCACACTTAATAAAATGGGCCACGAAACAATTCACGAGTGGACCTCTAAAAGCCCAGACCGTGTTTATGCTTGGAAGGTTGACGGTGAACCTACTGTTTCTGCTTACATAAGAATTAAAGCAGGTAAAAGTAAATCTGGTCGTGGCGAATATAAGAGAGCATTACCATTCTTCACAATGCGCTTTAATAATCTTGACAGTGCATTAGGTATTTTAATGTCTATTGACGATATGATTGAGTCAGTTCAGAAGGGTAAGCTTATTATGGACGGTGCTCCTGAATTCGGCGCTCAGATTGGCGAATATATGATTATGGTCGGCGATTACGCTAAATAATAAGATTTTTAACAAAATCTTAAAAAATTTTACTTGACACGTTACTTGATTTCTTGTATAATGGCAGATGTATTATGATAATTATACCTTTGTTGGTAACAACGGAGGGAGGGAATGTTAAATGAGTCAGGTAAAAGTTAAAGAAAACGAGTCCTTAGATAGTGCACTTCGTAGATTCAAGAGACAAACATCAAGAGACGGTGTTATTCAAGAAGTACGTAAAAGAGAGCATTATGAAAAACCCTCTGTAAAGAGAAAGAAAAAATCCGAGGCTGCTCGTAAACGCAAATATTATTAAAAAACAGAGAGATGATGCCTTTTGGGTATCATCTCTTTTATTTATAGAAAAATAGGCGGTGTTCCTTTTGATAAACAAATTCAGTTCATTATTAAAAACAGATTCAGATGCTGTTATTATTACTTCACCTGAAAACAGAAGATATTTTACTGGCTTCAACTCTTCTGACGGCTACCTTGTTATAACAAAAAAAGAAGCAGTATTTTTTACAGATAGCCGTTATATTGAAGCTGCAACTAACCAGATTACTGCTTGTAAATGTGCTCTTTTAAAGCGTGTTAATGAAACACTTGCACCATATTTAAAAGAATTAAATATAAAAAATATTTATTTAGAAACAGAACGCCTTACTGTTGCTGAATTAAATAACTTAAAAAAGGCGTTTGATTTTTCTTTAGTTGAAGCAAAAGAAGAAGTAGATGAAATAATAAATAAATCTCGTGCAGTTAAAACAGATTATGAAGTTACTTGCATTAAAAAAGCGCAGAAAATCGCAGAAGATGCTTTTTCTCATATTTTAACATTTATTAAAGAAGGCGTTACAGAAAAAGAGATTGCTTTAGAGCTTGATTTTTATATGTTAAGTCACGGTGCAGAAGCGGTTTCTTTTGAAACTATTGCAGTAAGTGGTAAAAATTCTTCTATGCCACACGGCGTACCATCTGACAAGAAAATTGAAAAAGGCGATTTTATCACAATGGACTTTGGTGCTATGTATAATGGCTACCATAGTGATATGACAAGAACTGTAATTTTGGGTGAACCAACCGAAAAACAAAGAGAAGTTTATGAAACTGTTTTAAAAGCCCAAAAAGCTTCTTTAGCTGTTTTAAAGAACGGTGTTACTGGTTTTGATGCCGATAAAGCTGGCCGTGATATTATTGACGGCAAAGGCTACAAAGAAAATTTCGGCCACGGCACAGGTCACGGCGTTGGTGTAGAAATTCACGAATCCCCAAATCTCTCACCATATTCTAAAGCTACTTTAGAAACAGGTAACGTAGTAACTGTTGAACCTGGTATTTATATTCCAGATGAATTCGGTGTAAGAATTGAAGATATGGCACTCATTACAGAAGACGGCTATGTTAACTTAACAAGCTGTGAAAAAGAGTTGATTATTTTATAATGTACGAAAACTTTGAAGAACTTAAAAAAGATTGCTTTTCTTGCCAAAAATGTTCTCTCTCGAGTACAAGAACAAACCTTGTTTTTGGTGTTGGTAACGAAAATGCTGACATATTATTTGTTGGTGAGGGCCCTGGTGAAAACGAGGATTTGCAGGGTGAGCCATTTGTTGGTAAAGCGGGTAAACTTTTAGATAAATATTTAGAAGTTATAGGTTTAAGCAGACAAAAGAACGTTTATATAGCAAACATTGTAAAATGCAGACCACCACAGAACCGAGACCCGAAAGATGAAGAACAAGAAGCGTGTATAAATTGGTTAAGAGAGCAGACAAGACTAATAAAACCAAAAATCATAGTCTGCCTTGGCAGAATTGCAGCACAAAGACTTATTTCGCCCGAATTCAGAGTGACAAAGGAACACGGCGCTTTTTATAAAAAAGGTAATATTTATTTTATGGGTACTTTTCACCCAGCCGCACTTTTAAGAAATGAAACTCAAAAGGCAGATGCTCTTTCTGATTTTCAAAAATTGAGAGAAAAGATAAAAGAATTAGAAATTGAACTTTAATTTTTAATTATAATATGGTAAAATTATCTTATTAATTGACAAAGGGGAATAATTATGTCAGCAAAAGAATTAATTTTAAATGGTCAAGCCATTTTAGGTATTGAATTTGGTTCAACAAGAATTAAGGCTGTTCTTATTGACGAAACAAATGCACCAATTGCTTCTGGTGCTTATGATTGGGAAAATAGCTTCGTTGATAACATCTGGACTTATTCTCTCGAAGAAATTTACGCTGGAATGAAAGGTGCTTATGCATCCCTTAAAAAGAATGTAAAAGACGAATATGGCGTAACACTCAAAAATTTAAAAGCTATTGGCATCAGTGGTATGATGCACGGCTATATGCCATTTAATGATAACGGTGATTTACTTGTTCCATTCAGAACATGGAGAAACACTATTACAGGCGAAGCTGCAACTAAGCTTTCAGACCTTTTCGGTTTCAACATTCCACAACGTTGGAGCATTGCTCACCTTTATAGAGCAATTTTAATAGGTGAAGAACACGTTAAAAATATTACATATTTTACAACACTTGCTGGTTTCATTCATTGGAAATTGACTGGTGAAAAGGTATTAGGCGTTGGCGAAGCATCAGGTATGTTCCCTATTGACGATGATACAAGAAAATTTAATGCAGACTATATTGAAAAATTCAACGCTTTAGACGAAGTTAAAGCATTTCCTTGGAAATTACAAGATATTCTTCCAACAGTTCTTTCTGCTGGTGAAAGTGCTGGTACTTTAACTAAAGAGGGCGCTCTTTTACTTGACGAAGAAGGCGACCTTGAGGCAGGAATTCCTATGTGCCCACCAGAAGGCGATGCTGGCACAGGTATGGTAGCAACAAACTCTGTTGGTGTAAGAACTGGTAACGTTTCTGCTGGTACTTCTGTTTTTGCTATGATTGTTCTTGAAAAAATGCTTTCAAAAAGATATGAAGAAATTGACCTTGTAACAACCCCTGCTGGTGATGCAGTTGCAATGGTGCACTGCAACAACTGTACTTCAGATATTAACGCTTGGGCAAATCTCTTTAAAGATTTTGCAGACACAATGGGCGTTTCACTTAATATGGGTGATATTTTTACTGCACTCTTTAAAAAGAGCTTAGAGGCAGATGACGATTTAGGTAGCATTCTTTCTTACAACTACTTCTCAGGTGAACATATTACAGGTTTTGAAAGTGGTAGACCGCTTCTCTTTAGAGAACCAGACAGTAACTTTAACCTTGCGAACTTTATGAGAGTTCAGCTCTTTACTTGCTTTGGTGCTTTAAGAACTGGTCTTGACATCTTGAAGAAAGAAAACGTTGCTATTGATAAAATTTTAGGTCATGGTGGATTCTTTAAAACACCTCTTGTTGGTCAGAATGTTCTTTCTGCAGTTATGGACACACCAGTTTCTGTTATGGAAACTGCTGGTGAAGGCGGTGCCTGGGGTATTGCAGTGCTCGCTTCATATATGATTAACAAGGGCGAAAAATCACTTGCAAAGTTCTTAGAGGACGACGTTTTCGCTTCACAAAAAATGATTACATCTACTGCAGATGACAAACTTAAAGAAAGTTTCAACAACTTTATGGTTCGTTATACTAAAGGACTTAAGGTTGAAAGAGCAGCGGTAGAAATGTAATGCAAAGCATTACATTTCAGCGATATAAATCCTGACGGATTTGCGATATGTTTAAAAAACGCGATATACTTCGTGCGATATGTTTGCTGACGCAAACAAGAATAAAGGATTTATATCATATCGCATACAAACGAAGTGCAGTATATATCGCAACTGCATTTGGCAGGTATATCGCGCGAGTGTAACGAGCATATCGCAAAAAGTTAAATAAAAAAATAAACCCTTGTCAGAAAAAGATTCTGGCGAGGGTTTAAATATTTTCACGGTTTTTAACATTTTTTCACGAAAGGGGTTGACAATCGTTAACTAATGTGTTATTGTGTTAACAACAGGGAATGAAAGTGCACACATTTCTTGTAATATGTTAACAAAGGTGAATAATATGTTTATTGAAGAAAGACATCAGGCAATATTAGATTTATTAAATGAAAAAGGCAGTATTACTACAGCAGAAATTCAAGAAAAATTTGCTGTAAGTTATGATTCTGCAAAAAGAGATTTAAGAATCCTTGAAGAAAAAGGACTTCTTAAAAGAACACACGGTGGAGCTATAAAGTTAAGACAAATAGCTTTTAGCAAACCACCAAAGGTAACTTGTAAAGACATTAAAGAAGTAAAAGAAAATTATTTAGAAATTGCTAAAAAAGCTGTTTCTATGATAGAAAATAACGATGTTATTTTTATTACAAGTGCGACTGTTGGTTACCTTATGACACAAAATCTACCTGCTGACATTAAAATCAGAGTAGTTACCAATTCTATTATAATTGCAGAAGAATTGAGAAAAAATGATAATATTTCTGTTATTATGCTCGGTGGCGAAATGGACGATAAAGGTAATTGCTATGATGCTATTGCGGTTGAAACAATAAGACGATTAAGATTTGACAAGTGCTTTATTACATCAGCTTGTATTTCTGTAAAATTTGGTTTATCAATTCAAAGAAGTCAGGCAATCAGCTTCTGGAATGCTCTTATTGATAGTTCAAAACAAACAATTGGTTTATATCCAACTGCAAAAATAGGTTTTGACTCTATCGTCAGCATTTGTCCAGCAAACAGACTTAATACATTAATTACAGACTGGGATGCATCTGAAGATGATTTAACTCAATTTGAAGAACTTGGAATTGATGTTATTGTAGTAGATAAAGAAGAAAACGAATAAAATACACAACCCAACAGTTTTTAACTGTTGGGTTGACATTTTTTTTGATTGTGTTATAATATAAATGAAATAAGGCAAACCAAATAGACGGTTAGCCTCATTAATTAGTGAAAATAACCGCTAACTTTCTGAGGGTTGGGCGGTTATTTTTTTATGCTTATTATGTAACCAGTAGCTACAACCAGAACAATAACTAAAATAGTTAAATACTCCATAGCATCACCCCCTTATATAATAAGAGGGCAAATGCCCTCTCAAAAGAAAGGGCTAACCGCCTATCCGTAAGTGATTCACCTTATTCCATTCACAATTATAGCATAAAGATGCAAAATAATCAATAAACCCTTGTCAGAAAAAATTCTGGCGAGGGTTTAATATGTATATATGACAAATGCATTTAATTTTATAATTGTAGGGGTAGAGCTTTGCTCTCCCGCAACAATGCATTAAATATAACACCATTCACTACTACGGGCGACCAAAGGTCTGCCCCTACGGTTATGGAATATAAATTATCCCATCATTTTTAGTTGCTACTAACTTTAAATGATAGGATAAACTGTTTTTTATGAAAATTTAAAATGATAAGATAAATTTATTTATTACCTTTTCTAACATCTAACACCAAAAATCTAACAACTGACCACTGACTTACTGACTCAGTGCTTCACTAATCTCTGCTTCCTTTATCTTTTCCTGCTCCTCGTTATACTCAATCGCTTCCTGGTTAGCTTTTTTTACTCTTTCTGCTAACCCATCTTCATAAATATCGCTATAATAAAAGTTCTTTATCTGAATTTGCTCATCGCTCATCATTGCCTCGCCCTCTTTTTTAGGTGGCTCGAGTACAAAGTCAACCGCTTTGAAGGTAACACCGGAATTATCAAATTTATTTTTTACATCTAAAAGTAATTCAGCGAGTCTTTCGTGTGTTACTTCTTCATCGTAAGCATAAAGAACAAGTTTACCATGCTGGGAAGCAACTTCTTTTATATCATAAATTTTGTCTATAACAAGTTCCTCTTTTTGTAAAGCATATTCAGGATGTTCCTCATCTATCGGGTAATCGCTTAAAACACAAGGAATTTCACCATGAGCAATAAAATATTTTTCACTAAAATCTTTCGATTCGGTAATTGCTTTCACTGCATTTCTGTAATCGTCTTCAAGTCTCATTGCAGTATTCCAACCACTTGTAACATCATCATAGCAATCAAGCTCGAGTTTACCCAAGAAATCAAACGACAATGAAAAATGACTGTCTATACTTGTAGGTGAGGTTATTCTTGCGTAATATCCGCCAGTTTTAAAATCATAATTTACTTCTTCAATTTGAAAATCTTTATCACTATAATTTTTAGCTAAATGCTCTTCGGCACCTTTTGTTGCCAAGAATTTTGAAACAGGGTTACCGACTAATGCATTTGCAAAAAGACCAATACCAATTATCAATGCTATTGCCACTACTAATGCTAAAACTTTTAAAATCTTCTTTTTCATATTTATTTCTCCTTTCTAAGAGCAAAGTGTATTAAGAATGCTATAAGAATTCCTGCAAATACAAATGCAGTAAATATTGCAGTCCAGAAGAATATATCTATAAATTCAACATCTGCAAATTTGAATATACAAGCAAAAAAGTTTATTACAAGAAGTAAAATCGGTAATTTATAAAATGCTCTGAATCTGAAAATTATATAACCAAAAACACCAACAATCGGCATTATTAAACTGTTGTAAAACACATCGCCACTATCCATTGAAAGAAAACCAAAGAAAATGAAGAATATAATTAACAAGTAAGAAATACTGTGAACTTGTAAATTCATTTTTTTCATTATCTTTTTAAATGGTTTTATATCTTCAACTGGTCTTTTAGTTTCTTCCTCAAAGACTTCTTTTAAATCATCACTACCTTGTAATGCTTCAAATTCCTTTTTGCAGCTTTCACATTCAGATAAATGATTTTTAACAAATTCCGCGGTTTCTTCGCATACCAGATTTTCTGAATATAAAGGTAAAAGGTCTGAAATTATTTTACATTCGTTTTTCATATTTTCTCACTCTCCAGTCTTTCTTTTATAAGCTTTCTTGCACGGTGATAAGTGACACACGCCCAGTTTTCATTTTTATTAAAGATGCCGGCAATCTCTTTAAAGCTTAAATCGGCATAAACACGCCACATAAAAACCTCGCGGTATGGTTCATCTATTTCGTGCAGTACTTTTTGTATTGCAAACGCTTGCAGTTTACTCTGAACTTCATTTTCCACATTATTTTTATTATCAGGAAGATTTATTAATTCAGTTTCGTCAACGTTCTGAACTTTTGAGTTTTTCTTTACATAAGTATAATAACTATTTTTTGCTATCTGGCAGAGCCACACTCTGATTTCGCATTCGCCACGAAAACTATCGATTGATTTAAGTGCTCTAAAAAAAGTTTCACTCGTTATGTCTTCTGCAATATGCTCATCACCTGAAAGACGTTTTATATAAAGATAAACATCATTAAAATATTCATTATAAATCTTTTCAAAATCGGTCACTTTTTCACCCCTTTCACCTATAAGACTAAGTAAAATGAAAAATCTTACAAAGTTTTTTAAAAATTTTTATTTTTTATTATAACATAAATTTATTTAAATTGAAAATTGAAAGTTGAAAGTTGAAAATTTCGGAAGTCCTTCGGACTTGATTATAATTTAATATTAATAAAAACTATATCTTTCTTTTTGAGTGTTATTATTAAATCTAAAATTAAGGAGTATAGTTAATTTTATAACATTATAATCGGCTTCGCCCCTTAACTTTCAATTTTAAACTTTAAACTTTCAATTATAACAAAAAGGCAGTCTTGCGACTGCCTTTTTTGTTATACAATTCCCTCTAAGAAATTTGTTTCTAAAACTGTTAAATCTCTTCTAACACGGAAGGTTTTAACTTCGTGCTTTTTAATATCAAACCAGAAGCCATTATCAAAGAGCTTAGACATTAACATTGCTCTTGTGCAGTCAATACCCTTTGTTTCGTAAAGACGAATTATTAAATCGCCACTACCGTCTTCACAGCGTTTGAGAGCTGTAATTTCTACATTATCGCAATCAACGTACATAAAGCTGTCAACTGGGTCTAAGTCACCCTTGTGGTAGCTTTCAGGAACTGCAACAATATTATTATTGAAAATGTGAGCTTCTTTCATAACCTCACTATTTTCTGCTTCGCCACTATGAAGATAAATTCCGTAAGAGAATCTGTTTAAGCCTTCATCTGTGAAATCGAAGTTTGCTTCAGGACGGTCAGAATAATGGTCTGCAAAAATAACATTTCTTAAAGCGGTAAGTCTTAATTCAGTGCCAACACAGTCATAGCTGTATTTTGAATCGCTCATTATTGCAATACCACTACGTTTGCCATTTATAGTTGCAGTAACGTCTGCCCAGTTAAGTGCTGGTTCTTCTTCACCATTACAAGGTCTCTTAATAAATCCACCAGGAATTTCGTAGGTAGAAATTTCGTCTTCGCCACCTACTGCAAAAGACATTTTAAGAAGTGAGAATTTTTCTTGCCACATTGCCTTGCAATCTACTCTTAACGTTTTCTGACCTTTTGCCAATATGAAATCCTGTGTTAAGTAAGAGTCATTGAATTTGTGAACTGTTCTTATAACACTACGAAGTGCGCCATCTTCAATTCTCTTTATTGACTGAAGCTCCATAAAGCCTTTTACATTATGGAATTTAAACACGTTGTGTGCCCAAGTGTCAGTTTCTTCGTCACTTATAACTGTTGGAATTGCAACAAAGTTTTCACTTGCATATTCTACGCCGTTTTCTTTGTTAACAAGATTTTTTATGTAACCTGTTTCTCTGTCAAAAGCGACCATAATGTGCTCGTTTTCCATAAAGAAATTCTGCTCAGCAGTTACTTCTTTTTCTGCCTTAGCGTAACAATCTGCTTCGAGCCAGTATGTAGCATAGCCCAATGGCTTAATTTTAGCCATAAATAACGTATCTAAATGATTGTCATTACTTCTTGATGCTCTTACATTCTGGAAAAGAACTGACTTTCCGTCACTATCTTTAACTGCTTTTGATGGGTGATGAACTCTTACTGGAATTTCAACGTCGTAAGAATGTGGGTTAAACACAATAACAGGTCTTGGGAAGCCATTTCCTAAAGCTACCTGGTTGCTTGTGTTTTCAACTAAAACTGCCTTGTCAACGCCATCAATCCAGGTGTCAATTCTTCTTGCAATTCTTAAAGCTGCATTGTTATATGATTTTGATGCAATATTCTGAGCATAGCCCTCGCTCATTTTAACATCTTCATACGCTTCTCTTATTGAGCAACCACATAAAATATCGTGGAACTGGTTAAAGCAAACCTCACGCCAAGCCTTTTTAAATTCTTCTGTTTCAGCCTTTGAATCAGTTACTATTGAAGAAATAGTATCCCATTTCTCAGCAGATGCTAAAAGATTTTCTGACTTTCTGTTTAATTCTTTAACGAGTGAGGTTGCGCTATAACAACCACTTGCGTGATGCTGTAACTCGTCATCCCAGGAAGGTAAATCGAGTGGCTGAGTCATTAATTCTTCAAAGAAATCGTCTGGCGAGCTGAATTCAAGGTCATTAAAGCCTTCACGTCTTAAATTTTCTCTTAAATATTCAATATCACCCTTTGTTGGTCCGCCACCGTGGTTACCAACACCATAAAAGAGCATCATTCCGTGACCTGTTTCGTTTGCTCTTTCTTCCATATCCTGCATTTTGCTATCGAGTGCATTTTTTCCGCTTCCGCCATAGCCCTCAGGAATTCTGTAAGTCATAATTCTTGAGCCGTCAGCACTATCCCACCAGAAAAGATTTTCTGGAATTTCTTTATTTTCGTGAGTGCCTGGGCGGTGCATAACGTAGCCTGTCATACCAGCCTTCACTAAAAATTGAGGTAAAAATGCACTATGACCGAATGAATCTACATTGTAGCCGGTTTTACATATTTTACCGAATTTTTCTTTATAATAAAGCTGACTGTAAAGAGCCTGACGTGCAAAGCTTTCGCCACTTGGCATATTGCAGTCTGGTTGTACCCACCAGCCGTTAACTGGCACCCATCTGCCTTTTTTTACCATCGCTTTAATTTCTTCAAACATTTTTGGGTCAATATCTTCAACCCATTTATAATAAGCGGCAGAAGAACAAGTGAAAACAAAATCGTCATATTCCTTTAATCTGTCTAATGCGCTTCTGAACGTCTGTAAAACCTCGCCACAGCCCTCTTGCCAACGCCAGAGCCAGATTGGATCAAGGTGAGCGTTACCTATAAGTCTTATTGTCTTGTCCATATTATTCAGCCTCCGCTATAAATCCGAAATATCTGCCTATCCAATAAGCAAAGGTGTAAGGGTAACAGCCTTCAACAACTGCCGCACCACCACTATCTTCGTTTTTGAATTCTAATGGGTTACGGTCATATTTTGCAATAAAGTGCTCATCATTAGGTGGCAATGCTGAAACTTCTTTGTAGTCACCCATAAATAATTTTTGAGGATAATCTATACGTGAAGTCAAAGAAACTCCACTTGCAATTCTTGACGTGTTGAAGCGATAAAACCAAGTTCTTATTCTTTCTGCATCAGGTTTTGCATTGTCAGGGTCAGAAAGGAAATATAAAAAGTCATAACCAGGGTTATATTCTGGTTGTAATGAATAACGCCAGCTTCTGAAGCCTTCTCTGTAAACCTCTTTTAATTCAGGGTCGTTTTCGAGAGTAGTAAGTCCCCAGAATGAAAGAACTGCTAACATATGGTCACCATACATAATTTCTTCACGGTCATCGAGTCCACCAGCTAAAGCTACCTGATGGAAGCGATCAAAGTGCTTTGTAACTAATTCTTTGTAGCCGTCTTTATAAAGGAGCTTATTATATTCTTCTTCCCATTTACCTTTTTCGCCTGTAACTCTCATTGTAACTTTTAAATACATTAAAAGCTCTGCGGCATTAAGACAAGCGTCTGCCCAACCCATATAGCTGTTGAAATAATCTAAATTCCACTTTGCCCAGGTTGTTGGGTTGCCATCAATTTCAATAATCGCATAGCCACCCTCAATGATGTGATTCATTGTGTTAACTGCTGCTTCTTTAATTATTGCATCAAGCTCTGGGTCTTCTCTGCCTAAAAATTCGTGAGCAACTAAAAGGTGAATGTAGTGGTGAGTAATTTCGTCACTACTTGTGTCGCCTTTGTAAACTATATCTGTATCAGAAAAGCCCTCACTTGTGTAAAGCTTTCTAAGTCTTTCAGGAATTGGAGCATCTGCCTTAATCTCTTTACCAACTAACTTTTTCTTCTGAGAATCAGTTGTAGTAACACAAACTGCAGTTTCGCCATTTTTCTTATAGAATAAGCCGTCATCTGGAATAGGCTCTGCAGTTGTTAAATATGAACGTGCAACAAAACCGTTACCACGGCCTGCAATATACATCAAAAGAAGACAAGCTTCACACGCACGAGTTGCAGATTCACGAGCTTTAAGAGTTTCTGGTGCATAATCGCCAAGCTCTTTTTTAAGAGTAGCGTAACGGAAAATTTCACCAATGGCAAAGCCTACTGTGAAAGAACCATCGTTATCTGAGTGACCGTAAGAAACTGCAGATTTTACGTTGCCTGGCTCTGCTAATCTCTTCTGGCTTGTCATACCACGGCGGTCAACATATTTATGAGTTTCTTCTGTAAGAATCTTTGCTTTTTCTTCCATACTCATTTTTGTCATTTTAATGTGAGTTGCACCTTTTTCTGTAAGTGCCCAAACACCAAAATTACCGTCGCTTTCGAGTGCAAGAACGTTGTTATCTAATAAATCACGTCTTGCGCTGAAGTGCATTATTATATCATCTTTTCTGTCAGCTTTTTCGTCATAACGAGTAACGCCACCATTTGAACCAAACCACATAACTCCATCTTCACCATGACAGTAGCAAGTGTAGTCAGATTTTCTTTGTGGCAATGGATATGGAAAGCCCTCTAAATTTGGTTTTTTAGGTGTTTTTTCGTGAAGTGCCTTTGGTACTTCAATATCATATTTTTTGTAATGACTTGAAGACCTTGTAAGCCTTGGGAAAAGAATTATAGGATTCTTCATATTAAACTCCTTTTGGCAAATGCCTTAATACATAAATATACATCATAATTTTACCAAAATAGCAAATAAAGTGCAACAATAATATCAAAATAATTATATTAATTTTAATATATTTTTTCGCTTCAACTATTGGAATATTTCAAATATTGTGCTACAATATAAAGTTGTAAGTATAATTATAAGAATGAAAGGTCTTATGTTTATGGAAACTTCTATTTTTGAACAATACGAATCTGAAGTCCGCTCTTATTGCAGAAACTTTCCTGCTGTTTTCGCAAAGGCTAAAGATGCGATAATAACAGACGAAAATGGTAAAGAATATATTGACTTTTTCTGTGGTGCAGGCGCACTCAACTATGGTCACAATAACGACTACATCAAAAAACAAGTTATTTCATATCTTGAGAGCGATGGAATTATTCATTCACTCGATATGTTCACATCTGCAAAGCGTGATTTTATTGAGTTTTTTGAGAAAAATGTTCTTATCCCACGTGGATTCAATTATAAAATTCAATTCCCTGGCCCAACAGGTACAAATGCTGTTGAAGCAGCATTGAAGCTTGCAAGAAAAGTTAAAAAGAGAAATAACATTTTTGCATTTATGGGTGCATTCCATGGTATGACCTTAGGCTCACTCTCAATGACTACTGACCGTGATGCAAGAGAGGGTGCCGGCGTTGTTCTTACAGACGTTACACATATTCCTGCACCATATATGTTCCCCCAGTTAGACGTTATTGAATATATGCAGACTCTTTTAGATGATGACCACTCAGGTATAAGCAAGCCTGCAGCAGTTGTTATTGAGCCTGTTCAGTCTGATGGCGGTATCCACGTATTTTCAGTTGAATTCTTAAGAGCTTTAAGAGAATTCTGCACAAAGAATGACATTCTTCTTATCTGTGACGATATTCAGGTTGGTTCTGCAAGAACAGGCTATTTCTTCTCATTTGAAAGAGCTGGTATTGTTCCTGATATTGTTACTCTTTCAAAATCAATCGGCGGTTACGGTATGCCTTTTGCACTCACACTCTTCAAACCAGAAATTGACGTATGGAATCCAGGTGAGCATAACGGTACATTCCGTGGTAGTCAGCTTTCAATAGTTGCTGCAAAAGCTGGTCTTGAAGTAATGCTGAACGAAAAAGTTGAAGAAAACGTTAGAAGAAAGAGTGCGATTATTGAAAAATATCTTAAAGAAATTGCTTCTCTTAATGAAAAGATAGAGATTCGTGGTATCGGCTTTATGTGGGGTATTGATTGTAATAAGCTTTGCCCATCAACTCTTTCAAAACAGATTGTTCACGATTGCTTCCAAAACGGTCTTATTTTAGAAAGAGCTGGTAGAAATAACGATACAGTTAAATTAATGCCTGCACTTATTATTGATGAAGCAACACTTGAAAAGGGTCTTAAAATTCTTCTTAATGTTGTGAAAAACTTAGTAAAATAATTATAATAAAAGCCGTCTTTTATATGACGGCTTTTAGTTTTAGGAGTTTATATTATGCAAGATGTATTTTGTAATTTAAAATTAACAGGACTTGCTTCTTCACTTTGTAATGCATTAGGTGTTGAGTCACCAATGATGAGTGAAAAGTCATTAAACATACTTGACAAATTCACAGAAAACAAAAAAATTGACAGAATTTTAATGTATAACCCAGATGCAGTTGCACTCTGGATTTATGAAAAATACACTGAACTTTTTACCGACGTTATGTTAAATACACAAGTAACGTTACCATTAAAAACAGTTATGCCATCTGTTACTCCTGTTTGCTTTGGAACTATGTACACAGGTGCAGAGCCTTCTGTTCACGGTATTCAGAGCTACACAAAACCAGTTATTAAAACAGATTCTGTATTTGATGCATTAATTCGTGCCGGAAAAAAGCCTTGTATTGTTTCAACAGGTAATGACAGTATGTCTAAAATCTTTTTAGAAAGAAATATGGATTATTTTATAGTTGAAACTCCTGATGAAGCAAATAAAAAAGCAATAGAGCTTATTAAAGAAGATAAATATGATTTTATTGCCGTTTATAATGGAAACTATGACGGAACAATGCACAAATTTGGCCCAGAGCACGAAAATTCAATAAATGCTTTAAAGCATAACATTAATGCATTTAAAACTTTAGCGGAAGCGATAAAAGAAAACTGGAAAGAACATAATACTCTTATAGGCTTTGCCCCAGACCACGGTTGCCACGAAATAGACGGCGAATGTGGTAGCCACGGACTCGAAATGCCAGAAGATATGAATATAATTCATTTTTATGGAGTAATTTAATATGGAACTTTTAAAAACTATTATCGTTTGTCTTTTTGCTGGATGTGGTGCCGGTCTTGGCACAGGCTTTGCTGGAATGAGTGCAGCGGCGGTTATTACGCCAATGCTTGTAACATTTTTAGGAATCCCTGCTTACAGTGCTGTTGGTATTGCTCTTGCGAGTGATGTTCTTGCAAGTGCAGTAAGTAGCTACACTTATGGTAAAAATAAAAATTTAGATATTAAAAACGGCAGTATTATGATGGCATTTGTTCTTCTTTTTACTGTTATTGGCAGTTACGTTGCAGGACTTTTGCCAGATAAAACAATGGGCAGCTTTTCTGTTGTAATGACTATGTTTTTAGGTGTTAAATTTATCGTAAAACCTGTTATGACAACAAAAGAAGCTATGCAGAGCGTTGACCCTAAAAAAAGAGTTATTCAGTCAATTTTTTCTGGTGCTATGATTGGTTTTATTTGTGGCTTTGTCGGTGCGGGTGGCGGAATGATGATGTTACTTATTTTAACATCTGTTTTAGGCTACGAGTTAAAAACTGCAGTTGGCACAAGCGTTTTTATAATGACTTTTACTGCACTCACAGGTTCGGTTAGTCACTTTATAATAGATGGTGATACACCTGATATTTTAGTTCTTTCTTTATGTATTATTTTCACATTAGTTTTTGCAAGAATCGGTGCAAGAATTGCAAACAAGGCTTCAACCATAACTTTGAACCGTGCAACAGGTGCTATTCTTATAGTTTTAGGTGTTGTTGTTTTAGGTGCGAATTATATAAAATAAATTGAAAAGGTCACAGTCAATTAAGACTGCGACCTTTTCTAATGTGGAAGTTAATATTGAATTATGAATAACTCATAAAATCATTTTTTATTATTTCGCTCTTCTTTCTTCGAGCTCTTTTGTCATTGTTTCAAGAGTTTTCTTGTCGAGGTTGTAAACAAATGCAATACCAACAAACTGAAGAATTGCACTAAATGCATAAAGACCAGCAACAAGCCAACACATATTTTGTGCTGTTTCTGCGCTCTGACCAATTGTTCCGTATTTTGAAACATAACCGAGGAGACCCATAATGTACATAACTGCTGAAGGACCAACACCCTGTGCCAATTTTCTGAAGAATGAGTGAAGTGAGTAAACTGTACCTTCTTCTCTTGTACCGAATTTCCATTCGTTATAGTCAATAGCGTCACCCATCATAGCCCAAGAAACACAAGTATAAATACCCATACCAATACCGAAAAGTATAAGACCTACAAGATAAACAACTAATCCTGCATCATGGTTTTCAAGTGTTGGGAATATAAACAATATAGCAGCACCAACAAGTGAAACAATTGTGCCATAAACTGAAGCTTCTTTTTTACCGAATTTATTAACAAGCTTTTTAATGAATGGTAAGAAGATAAGCATTGGTAAGAAACCAATCATCTGAACAACACCTGACATACCTGCATTACCAAAGTATGTTGCAAACATAATTGTATTTGCTGTTGTTGCAGATTGCATACCAAGGAACATACCCATAGCAGCAATAGTAGCACCAACTGCAGGGCGGTTTTTCATAAATTTACCAAATGATTTGATAATATTTATTTTTTCGCCACCTTCATTTGTTTTAACTGCATTTTCGTCTACACGGATTGTAGTTGTTTTTATCATAAACATAAATGCAATAAAACCAATAACACCCATAATAAGTGCAGCAAAGAAAACTCTTTCACCTAAAAGAACCTGTACCTCTTCACCAGTTGCAGGGCTTAAAACTGCTTCACCAATTTCGTAAGCTTTACCCGTTTTTGGGTTTGTAAGGAATTGTTCTCGTGTAAAGCCTTCTGGAATTTCTATTTTATCAAGAAAACTTGTTGTTCCATCAAATTTAACCTTTTGCCAGATTAATGCTGGTAAAATAACCATTGGAAGAATATTGCCGAACATTGAACCGATACTTCTCCATGTTGAAAGCTCTGCTCTTTCACCAGCATCCTCTGTAATAAGAGAAAGCATTGAGCCGTAAGGAACATTAGCAACTGTGTAACAAGCATCCCACACGATGTAGCCACCAACGAATAAACATGCTTTAACCCATTTCTCTGCATTCGGGAATGGAAGGAATACTGCTGCACCTGCAAGAAGTAATCCACAAGCACCTATAAAAATATATGTTTTGAATTTACCCATCTTATATTTGCGTCTATCGTTATCAATAAGACCACCAATAAGTGGGTCGTTAATAGCATCCCACGCCTGAACAAGTAAAAGCAAGCCAGATAAAAGACCCGTTTCCATCATCATGTAAACTAACCAGAATGTCTGAACTGTACCTTTAAGAGCAAAGCTCATGTTACAACCAAGGTCTCCAGCAGCATAAGCGAGCTTGTCACGCATACCGAATTTGCGATAACCATTAGCATCTAATTGGACTGGTTTTTTTGCCATTTTAATTTCTCCTTTACGAGTTATTTTTATTTCTATTATGTAAAACAGAAATAGTGTAAAGTTCCACAATCACATTATAACTTAATACTTATTTTTCTGTTATGACAATTTTTAGATTTATGGGTATAATTTTTAGAAATAGTTAAATATTAAACAAAAAATGTGTCAAATGTTGGAAAATTGTATCACTTTTAACATACTTGACATTCTATATAAGAAATATTAAAATTGTCTTATTAGTTTCTTTAGAAAGTGTGATTTTATGAAAGTTTCTACTACTACTTCAAGAATAGCAGACAGATTTGACGTTTTTACAGCTTTAAAAATTATTGCAGATGCGGGATTTGATGCAGCAGATTTTTCTATGTTCTGTATGAATAATGGTAAATATTGTATTCTCAATACAGATGATTACAAAGAGCATATTTTAAAGGTAAAAGAATATGCCCAAAGCCTTGGGCTTCATTTTAATCAGGCACATGCACCATTCCCAACTATTAAAGAAGATGACGAAGAATATAATAAAGAAAATTTACCAAAAGTAAAAAGAGCTATTGAAATAGCGGGTTTTTTAGGGATTGAAAATATTGTAATTCACCCTGTTGTTTTCAAAGAAAATCAAAAAGAGAAAAATATTGAGCTTTATATGAGTCTTTTAGAAGATGCTAAAAAGGCTAACGTGAAAATTGCACTTGAGAATATGTTTGGCAAAACTAATCCCGAAACAAACAAAAAAATGCCAAATGTGTGTAGTCTTGGTGAAGAATTCGCAGAGTATTACGATGCATTACCAAAAGAACATTTTTCTTGCTGTGTAGATATTGGTCACTGCGGACTTGTCGGCTCTACTGCTGGCGAAATGATAAGAACTTTAGGTGACAGAGTAGCGTGTCTTCACACTCACGATAATAATGAATATGACGATTTGCACTACCCACCATTTATGTTTGACTTAAATTGGGATGATATTGCAAAAGCCTTGGCGGAAATTGATTACAAAGGCTACATAACACTCGAGAGTGACTGCGTTTATGACCAGATGCCACTTGATATTGTTCCATATATGGCAAAATATATGTGCGAATCTGCAAAAAAAATTGGCAGAATGGTTGAAGATTATAAAAAGGAGCTCAAAAAATGAATTTCAACGAAATAGCAAAAAACCGACAATCCTGTCGTTTTTTCGATAACACAAAACAAGTAGAAGAAGAAAAAATCAAAGCTATTTTAGAAAGTACTGTTCTTTCACCATCAGCTTGTAACGCTCAGCCTTATCACTTTACTGTTTGCAAAGGTGAAAAAGCAAAAGAAGTAGCAGAAGCAACAAGAGGAATGGGAATGAATAAATTTACTTCTGATGTACCCGTTATGATTGTTATTTCTGAAGAAGCTTATAACAAAACTGCTGGTGTCGGTGCAATTCTTAAGGATAACGATTACCGTTCAATAGATATAGGAATTGCCTGTGCTTACTTAACTGCAGAAGCAACTGCGCAAGGACTTGAAACTTGTATTTTGGGTTGGCTTGATGACAAAAAAATCAGAAAAATATGTGGCCTTAAACACGCTGTAAGACTTGTAATTGCTCTTGGGTACCCAAAAGAAAATTATGAGTTAAGAGAGAAAAAAAGAAAAGATTTTTCTGAATTAGTTACTATAATAGAATAAAAATTAAGGCTATTTGTTATTAAAAACAGATAGCCTTTTTTATTGCAAATTTTTATTAAAAGTGATATTATATATAAGTCTTTTGACCTATATTTAAAATGGAATCGGGTGAAATTCCCGAACGGGCACGCCGCCGTGAGTGTTTTTAAAATATTCTTCTACACTTTTTACCGCAAAAAAGTGGACACGCCATTGGATTTTTTCTGAGAAGGTGAAGAATATAACACAAGTCGAAATACTTTTTAAATATTGCTTTTCTGTAGGGTGAAAAGAGTTATCCGAATCTGCCTAAAAGCGAGTATTTTCAAATCTTTTTGGCGTTTCGGTCTTGCAAGGCGTCAGCCTTCCTTCAACCTCAACACCAAAAATCCAATAAAAATCTTTCGCTTTATAGGTCGAAGATTTTTTATAGAACGGATTTTAGGTCAATCGAGGCAAAATCGCAGCTAATCCTTTACGGATTGGCGAGTATTTTAACGAAGAGTGAACGGAAATCCGTCTATAAAAAACACGATTCGGATAATTCCTTTCACCCTAACTTTGCGAGAGCCGAAGTATGAATTGATAAAATAAATAGTGGTAAAACCACAAAGGAGAAAGATAATTTATGAAAACAAAAATTTTCAGTAAAAAATTATTAGTTACTCTCTTAGTTGTGCTTATTGCGGTTATGGCACTCGTTATTGCGGGATGTACTAATAACTCATCAGAAGAACCAACTACTACAGAGCCAGTGCAAACTACTGGTCAAGCTTCTGCAATAGTTAAAGGCGAGGGCGAAAACGCTTTTGTTTTTATTGCTGTTGATTTAGAGGGCAACAGCACTCACTATATGATTAAAACCGACAAAGAAACTGTTGGTGAAGCTCTTTTAGAAAATGGTTTGATTGCTGGTGAAGATGGTCAATATGGACTTTACGTTAAAACTGTTAACGGAATCACGCTTGATTACGACAAAGACGGAAAATATTGGGCGTTTTATGAAGAAAATGCTTATGCTAATCAGGGTGTAGACCAGACTCCTATTACTGAGGGCAGAGTTTACACATTTAAACCAGAATAATGAAGCTAACGGTTAAAGAAATAACTGTTTTCGCAATGCTTGGCGCATTAATTTTTGCTCTTAAAAAAGTGATGGAATTCGCACCAAACATACATTTAGTTGGCGTATTTATTATTGCTATGACAGTTGTTTATAGAAAAAAAGCGTTATACCCTATATATATCTACGTCTTTTTAGATGGACTTTTTGGTGGATTTTCTACATGGTGGATTCCATACCTTTATATATGGACTATACTATGGGGAATAACAATGCTTTTACCAAAAAATATGAATCCAAAAGTCGCACCAATTATATATATGATTGTTTGTGCATTACACGGGTTTTTATATGGCACTTTATATGCGCCGGCACAGGCACTATTTTTCAATTTAGATTTTAATGGTACAATAGCGTGGATTGTTGCAGGTCTTCCATACGATTTAATTCACGGAGTTAGCAATTTTGTTTGTGGAATACTGATTGTTCCAATTATAACTATTTTGGAAAAAGTCGATTATTCACTCAGATAAAAAAATACAGAATGCAAAATTCAGAATTTCGGAAGGCTTGATTGTAAAGAATTGAAAGTTGAAAATTGAAAGTTGAAAATTGAAAGTTGAAAATTTCGGAAATGCTCCGCATTTGATTGTAAAAGTAAGTGAATAAAAACAGTTTATCCTATCATTTAAAGTTACACTAAACTAAAAATGATAGGATAAATTTATTTTTTAGCAAACAAATTATAATCGGCTTTGCCCTTTAACTTTCAATTTTCAACTTTAAACTTTCAATTAATAGCGTCGTATTTAATTGCGCCACGCAATTCTACATTTTTACTGTCTTCCCGCCACACTCTTAAGCACTGTACCAATCGTCTGCTCAATACTCTGTGAAATAACTGGGTCTAAATTTTTCATATTTCTGTAAAATTTAACTACTTCATCAAATGAGAAGTTGAATTTTGAAGAATAATTCTTTTCTAAATTAGTGAAAACTGTTTCAAATGCATCCTGCACTTTTTGTGGGTCTAAATTTTCAAAGCCCACTGTTGTGTTTTCGTGAAGCTGAGTACTTATATTTGAAATAGTACCACTGACAAAAAACTCGCCAAAAACCTTCCAGTTAACAGGGTAGTGCTGAGAAAAGGCTAAAGCATCTGTTTCAACAACGTTATAATTATCATTATATAAAAGTACGCCTATAACAGAGCCTGTTGGTAAAACATTTATAAGCTTTTCAGAAAGTTTTTTAAAAGCCACACTCTCAAATTGTTCTTTTCTTAAACCCGGACCATCAAAATTATAAACATTTTTTATTTTTTTATAAATACCATCAGGTGTTTCCATAGCACTGACTATTGCTAAATTACCACCCTTTGAATGACCTACAACATAAATTTCTTTATCTGTTATTTTATGAGCGTTTGTTTTTAAGTATTCGATTGCAAGATTATGTGTAAAGGTAGGGTAAGAGTATGTAACTCTGAAATTTTCAATCCAACCTATAATTGAAGAATCTGTTCCTTTATAAGAAACAACTGTTTTTCCACTCATTCTTATAGTAACTGCACCAAACTGAGTGTTATCTGTTTTAAGATTTATAAAATTACTGAACGTCATATTTTTATACCTTGCAGAGTTTTTAATTATATCGAGTGCAAGATATGCAGTTCTTGCCATTTCACCAGTTTGCTCTGGTACTGGTTTAACTTTTTCTGATTCAACAATAAATTCTTTAAGAGATTTTTTGCCACTGAACGTTTCAAGTGGAATATAAACTAAAATAGCACAAAGCAAATTATCTAAGTTATTCCAATGAACGTCCATCACTTTAATATCTTTATAATTTTCTAAATAATCTATGATAGTAAACATAAAAAATCTCCTTTCAAAATTTAAACTCCCACTAAAACATATTCAATTTTAGTGGGAGTTATTATTTTTTAGAAACCAATTGGTCTTTCAGAAATTTCAATACAAACAGTAGTAATAAAGAATGCTAAAAGAAAAAGAAGAATAAAGCCTGATAAAACAAGTATTTTTCTTATTCTTTCTTTTTTTTCTGCTACCTTGCTTTCGCCTATAACATATTTTTTTGTACCCATTTTACCAGGGTAGTATTTTGCAAAACCATAATAGCTTTTACGCTTTATTATGTCTTCACTTTTTTCGCTTCTACGAAAAATCATTGGTCGTCTCCTATTGTTACTAATGTTGTATCTTCTGTATCTGTTTCATCGTCTTCAGCCTCTTCAGACTCATCAGACTCTTCAGTTGTTGTTTCTTCAGGATAATTATTTTCATTCTCCAAAGTTTCTTCTTCTGTTTCATCGTCAATATAATCTTCAATTATTTCTTCAGAAACTTCTTCGGTTGTTTCTTCCTCATTTACTTTATCTTTTTTATTATCCTTATCGTCTTTATCTTTTTTATCGGTTTTATCATCATTATCGAGAGGCTTACTTGTGCTGTTACCTGATGAAGAACCTGAACCTGTTGTTCCATTATAAATATCAATTAATGTTGTTCTGCCATCTTCAAGAGTTATGTTTGTAGTACCATAAAGCTCATTTTGTAAAATCTGCGCTGCCATTTGGTAATCAACAACCCAAATCCACGTACCCATACTACCACTCTGGCAAGTTTCATTTGTAGGAATCTGCAATTCGCTTCTGTCATAAAAAGCCCAGCCATTTGTAATTGCCTTCATACCTAAAGAAAGAATTTCACTTTTAGAAAAACCTGTGTAAATATAAGGAAGTAACGCATTAAGATAATTATTAAGGTCAGAAACAGAAGCGTTTTTAACTCTGCTTATCATAGCATTTATTACAGAACGCTGTCTTCTTGTTCTGCTTATATCACCATCGGCATCGCAACCTCTGATTCTGCAAAAAGCAAGTGCCTCTTCACCATTAAGAGTTACTTTTTCACCATAAGGCATAGACAATTTATAGCGGTTATTGGCATAATTTGCTTCGTATTTTTTTACGTCAACCGTAACGCCGCCCATTGCTTCAATTATAGACTTGAATGACTCAAAATTAACCATAACGAAATTATCAATTTCTATTTTATAGTTATTTTCTATTGTATTCATAAGAGTTTCAGGTCCACCCATTGAAAAGGCTGCGTTTAATTTTGTGCAAAAGGAATTATTTTTTCCTTCAATATAAAGGTAACTATCCCTCATTAAAGAAACAAGCTTAATCTGCTTTGTCTTTTTATTAAGGGAAACAAGCATCATAACGTCAGTATTACCTGTGTTCGTTCCTTTTCTGCTGTCGGCACCTATAAGAAGGACATTAACTACGTTTTTACTTGTCATTTTCTGGTCATTACCAGTAGTAGCCCAAAGCTTTAAAGCATCTTTAAAGTTACTTGCGTTTATATCGCCGTCAATTTCATCTATATTTTCTAAATTTTCTTCGTAGACAACATCGTTATAATCTTCTTCGATGCTACCCATCATATCAAATTTACTATTAATAAAAATTCCTAAAGCAGAACTTATAAATATAGCAAATATAAGAAAACCAGAAAGCACCTTTACTAAACGCTGATTGCCTTTGCTTAAATTGTAAAACCATCTCAAAACAGGGTTTTTACTCTGTTTTTTTCTTTCTTCTGCATCAACAAATTTACCATTTTCTTTATATCTTGGTGGGGCAGGTCTTCTTGGTGGCATCCCTGAAGCAGAATTTCTGCTGACACTACCCTGAGAAGACGTTCTTTGCCTGTTTACAGGTTGCCCGTTTGTTGGTCTTTGAGTAACTGGTCTTTGACTCACTTGCCTTTGTTGACCAGCATAAGTTTGACCAGATACTCTCTGCCCAGAAAATGGAGGAGTAGATGGTTTTTTAATAAATACTTCTTCATCAGATATATTTATTTCTCTTTTTGAAGTTTTAGGACTTAATGAATCAAGGTAAGCGTCGATTTCGACATTTCTTTGGGAATTCCTACCTATGTTTCTATTATCGGGCATTTTATTATTCACCTTCGTCGTCTGCCGCGTTTTCTACTTCTGACTCATCATCAGGAGTGCCTTCGTCTTCATTATCTCCTGAAGTATCTCCTGCACCTTCTTCTGCACTGCCGTCATCTTCTACGTCGCCGTTTACTTCTTCTTCATCGTGCTCAGTAGTTGAAAGTGTAACAACCTTGTCTTCACCAGTAACCTTCATTACCTTAACACCCTTTGAAGGACGTGCGCAAACTCTGACTGCATCTGCAGGAATTCTTATAATAATACCATCCTGAGAAATAAGAATGATATCTTCATCATCATCTACAATGCTAATAGCAGTAACATCACCATATTTTTCAACGTGATAGTTCTTAAGACCCTTACCACCACGTGATTGTAAACGATAGTCTGAAATTTCACTACGTCTGCCGTAACCAGTTTCACTAACTGTGAGAACCTTACCGCCCTCGTGAAGAACAGCAACACCAGCTACTTCGTCACCATCTTTAAGAGTAATTACTTTAACACCAGTTGCAGTTCTACCGAGTGGACGTGCATTTGTTTCATTAATATGAATACACATACCCTTTTTGGTAGCAACAAGTAATTCGTCATTACCAGAAGTAAGCTTAACAAATGCTAATTCATCATCTTCTCTGAGAGAAATAGCATTAAGACCATTTTTACGGATATTTTTATAAAGGCTTAAAGCAGTTCTCTTTATAAGACCTTTCTTTGTAAACATACAAAGGAACTTTTCTTCATCATCAGCAGGAACACTGAGCATTGCAGAAATTTTTTCGCCATTTTCAAGAGGAAGCAAGTTAACAATGTTCATACCCTTACTGTTCTTACTGCCTTCTGGAATTTCATAACCTTTAAGACGGAAAGCTCTGCCCTTTGTTGTTAAGAACATTACATAATCGTGAGAAGAAGCAATAAACATTGTTTCTGCAACGTCATCTTCACGGCGAGTCATACCCTTAACGCCTCTGCCACCTCTATTCTGAGTAGCAAATAAATCAACTGGTTGACGCTTGATATAACCCATAGTTGTATATGTGTACATACAAGTTTCTTCTGGAATAAGGTCTTCAATATCAACCTCACCGCTGACATTTTCAATAGAAGTTCTTCTGTCATCACCGTACTTTTCACGGATAACAGAAATTTCTTCTTTAATAATTTCAAGAACTCTTTCGTGAGAACCTAAAATTTCTCTGTATTCTTTAATTCTTGCTTCTAAATCTTCTAATTCATTTGTAATTTTGAGAATTTCAAGACCTGCTAACTGACCTAAACGGAATGCTACGATAGCAGCTGCCTGTGGCTCGTCAAAATCAAATTTTTCCATAATAGCAGTCTTAGCTTCTGCCTGACCACCTTTACAAGCACGGATTGTTGCAATAATATCATCAACAATATCAATAGCCTTTTTAAGACCATCTAAAATGTGCTTTCTTTCTTCAGCTTTCTTTAAATCGAATTGTGTTCTTCTCACTATAACCTGACATTGGAAATCAATGTATTGTTGTAAAATTTCTTTAAGTGTAAGAATTTTTGGCTCACCATTAACAATAGCAAGTAAAATTACACCAAAGGTAGACTGAAGCTGTGTGTATGTGAAAAGTTTATTAAGCACAACCTGAGCATTGGCATCACGTTTGATGTCAATTTCAATGTGCATACCTGTTTTTTCTGAAGAATAGTCGTTGATATCGGCAATACCTTCAACTCTCTTATCTTTAACAAGGTCTGCAATAGACTCAATAAGTCTTGCCTTGTTAACCATATAAGGAATTTCAGTAATAATAATTTTAAATCTGCCGTTTTTACCTTCAACAATTTCAGATTTTGCTCTTACTATAACCTTACCTCGACCTGTTGCATATGCAGAACGGATACCAGACCTGCCCATAATGATACCAGCAGTAGGGAAGTCAGGGCCTTTGATATGTTCCATAATATCCTCAAGCTCTGCTTCTGGGTTATCAATAACACAGCAAATAGCATCAATAACTTCTCTTAAGTTGTGTGGTGGAATATTTGTAGCCATACCAACAGCAATACCCTGAGAACCATTAACCAAGAGATTAGGGTAACGTGATGGTAAAACAGTAGGTTCTTTAAGACGGTCATCGTAGTTAGGTGCAAAGTCAACAGTATTTTTTTCAATATCTGTGAGCATTTCAAGTGACATTTTGCTCATTCTTGATTCTGTATAACGATAAGCAGCCGGTGGGTCACCATCGACAGAACCGAAGTTACCGTGACCATCAACAAGCATATATCTCATTGAGAAATCCTGTGCTAAACGTACCATTGCATCGTAAACAGAAGCGTCACCATGTGGATGGTAACGACCAAGCACAGAACCAACTGTGTCAGCACATTTACGATATGCTTTATCAGGAGTAAGATTATTCTCATACATTGTGTAAAGAATTCTTCTGTGAACTGGCTTCAAACCGTCACGAACATCTGGCAAAGCACGAGAAACAATAACTGACATTGAGTAATCAAGGAATGCAGTTCTTACTTCTTTATTAATATCAACATTTATTATTTTTTGATTTGCATACGGGTCTGGAAGATTATTAACACCTTGAGTTACACCCGCATTTTCTACATTATTATTTAATTCGTCCATTTATAAATACTTCCTTATCGTAAATTTAAAAGGGGATTAAACGTCAAGATTTTGAACATACTTTGCGTTTTTCTCAATAAATTCTCTTCTTGGTTCTACCTTATCACCCATAAGAATTGAGAATGTTTCGTCTGCCTCTTCTGCATCCTCTAATGTAACACGGAGCATAAGACGAGTTTCAGGATTCATTGTTGTTTCCCAAAGCTGTTCAGGGTCCATTTCACCAAGACCCTTATAACGCTGAATAGCATAGTTAGTACCATCTGCCATAATTTCATCACGTTCAGCGTCAGAATAAGCATAGTGGTGTTTATTACCCTTACTTAATCTATAAAGAGGAGGTTGTGCTAAATAAATATGACCTTGTTCAATTAACTCTCTCATATATCTGAAGAAGAATGTTAAAAGAAGAGTTCTGATGTGAGCACCATCGACGTCGGCATCGGCCATAATAATAATTTTATCATAACGAAGCTTTTCAATGTTGAAATCTTCACCAATACCTGTACCTAATGCTAAAACAACAGGAGTTAATTTATCGTTACCAATAACTTTATCTACTCTTGCTTTTTCAACGTTGAGCATTTTACCCCAGAGAGGGAGAATTGCCTGAATCATTCTGTCACGACCCATTTTTGCTGAACCACCCGCAGAGTCACCCTCTACTATGTAAATTTCAGTTTTTGATGAGTCCTTTTCAATACAGTCAGCAAGCTTACCAGGAAGAGAGTTACTTTCAAGAACTGACTTTCTTCTTGCATTATCTCTTGCTTTTCTTGCCGCTTCTCTAGCCCTCGATGCATCAAGTGCTTTTGAGAAGATTTCTTTTGCAACTGACGGATTTTCTTCAAAATATGTCATTAATTTTTCATAAACACATTTTGATACGATTGGGGTAATATCTGTATTACCTAACTTACCTTTAGTCTGACCTTCAAACTGTGCTTCAGTTAATTTAACACTTATAACTGCTGTAAGACCTTCTCTTACGTCCTCACCAGAAAGTTTTTTATCATTATCTTTTAAGAGATTATATTTTTTTCCATAATCATTGAAAACTCTTGTAAGTGCAGTTTTGAAACCAGTTTCGTGAGTACCACCATCAATAGTACGAACGTTGTTAGCGAAACTTAAAACTAATTCGTTATAACTGTCATTATACATAAGAGCAATATTTGCTTCTCTGTCACCACTTACAGCAGAAAAATGAATTGGTTCTTCGTGTAATGGAGTTAACCCACGTTTCTTTGTTTCAAAATCAACAAATGAAGAAATACCACCCTCGTAGCAGTAAACTTCACCTTTTTCTTCATCTAAATTTCTTTTATCTGTTAAAGAAATTGAAAGACCAGCATTTAAGAATGCCTGTTCTCTTAATCTTCTTTCAAGAACCTCAAATTCATAAATTGTTGTTTCAGTGAATATTTCAGGGTCAGCTTTAAATCTGATTAATGTACCTGTTTTATCAGTATCACCAATAACTTTAAGGTCACAAGTAGGATTACCTCTTTCAAATCTCTGGTAATGAACGTGACCATCTTGTGAAACCTCTACTTCAAACCATTCTGAAAGAGCGTTAACAACAGATGAACCAACACCGTGGAGACCACCAGAAACCTTATAACCACTACCGCCGAATTTACCACCGGCGTGAAGAACTGTTAAAACAACTGTAACAGCAGGTAAGCCTTGTTGCTCATTTATACCAACAGGAATACCACGACCATTATCTCGAACAGTAATTACGTCGCCAGGTAAAATTTCAACCTGAATATCAGTACAGAAGCCAGCTAATGCTTCGTCTATTGAGTTATCCACAATTTCATAAACTAAGTGGTGAAGTCCTTTAGGACCTGTTGAACCGATATACATACCAGGTCTTTTTCTAACAGCCTCAAGTCCTTCAAGAACCTGAATTGCACTTGCATCATATTTTTCAGTAACAACAGTATCAATGTTACTTTCTTCTAATACAACTGCATTTTCTAATTCTTCTTCCTTTAATTCTGCTTCGGTTTTTAAAATGTTTTCGTCCAAAACGATAACCTCCGTATTCCGTATTTTTTAAATACGTTTTTTTAAAATCTATATAAAAAAGTTAAGTTATTATGTAGGAATCTTACTTTCTGTTCTTTTTAAAATAGTTCCTACTGAAACAGGAGAAATGTGAATTTTTCTTTTGTTTTTATTGTTTGTTACTACAAAAGATTTTGGTAATTCAAATGGTGCAACGTTATTAACATCACCATTTTTTTCAGCCCTGTTCAAATAATCAACTGTACTTTTCATAACAGTAGTATTTTCCATATCAAAAATACCTATTATTTCTTCATCCACTATAACAGTGTCTTGTCCGATATGAATATACATATTTTTTCCTTTTATTTTTCTTCTTTTATTTTTCCGCTTTCTATTAAGAAAGATTTTCCTTTACAAAGTCTTAAAACTTGTGATGGGTCACAACAGGTTAAGAAAACTTGCCTTTCTTTAATATGATTTAATACATAATCCTGTCTCTTTTCATCAAGCTCACTCATAACATCATCTAAAAGAGCGACAGGGTTTTCGCCTGTAACATCTTTTATAATTTCACTTTCACCAAGCTTTAAAGCGAGAGCACAAGAGCGTTGCTGACCTTGTGACCCAAAGCTTCTTGCACTGATATTATCTATTTTTATTTCTAAATCATCTCTGTGTGGACCAACAGAGGTTGATTTCAATAAAATATCTTCTTTTTTAGAAGAATTTATTTTAGAAATCATATAATCATAAATATCATTTATATCATTCTTTTCTAATTCTTCGTTTCCACAAAGATATTTAATAGAAAGTTTTTCTTTATTTTCTGAAATACCAGAATATATTTCTTCGCTTTTCTGAGAAAGTAGATTTATATATTTTATTCTTTCATTTATGATAACAGAAGAATATTTTGCTAACTGTTCATCAAGAATATCTAATACATCTAAAAGCTCACTATGATATTGAACGTCTTTTAAAAGTGAATTTCTTTCTGCAATAACCTTTCTAAAAGAGCTTAAGGTTTTTGCATACTTTGGTTTTAACTGACAAATTGCAGTATCTAAAAATTTTCTTCTTACGTTAGGACCATCTTTTATAAGTGCTAAATGAGATGGAGAAAAAATAACAGAATAAAATTCTCCTATTAGCTCTGTTGTTCCTTTTTTCTCTACACCATTTAAAAAAGCTTTCTTTTTATCACTTATAATTATTTCTGCTTTTTTATTTCTTACTTTATCAGTAAAATCGAGAGAAATTTTAGAAAATTCACTATTAAATTTTATAAACTCACTGTCTTTACTACCTCTGAAGCTTTTACACCCTGTGAAAAGCCAGATTGCTTCTAAAATATTTGTTTTTCCCTGAGCATTCTGCCCGAAAATAACATTTACTTCATCGTGGGGTAAAAGAATCATATCAGAGATATTTCTGAAGTCATTGAGAGTAACAGAATTTATTTTCATAAATTTCTCCCTGACAGATTATTTTATTTTATTTTATAAATAACTCTTTCATATTCTACCTCGTCACCAGTACGAAGCTTTTTTCCTCGCATTGTGCAAACTTCACCATTTACTTTAGCCATACCATTTTGAATTTCAATTTTAGCGTGGCCACCAGTTTGCACAACACCTACATTTTTTAAAAGGTCATCAAGTCTTATGAAATCACCTTTTAAAATAAATTCCTGTTCTTCTTTTTTTGCAACTTTTACTTTAATTTTCATAAGCTTTACCTATCAGTTCTGAATAGCTTCATTTTTTAATCTCATTGGAATAATCAAGAAAATAAAGCTATCACCTTCAAGAGGTTTAATAATAATAGGAGAAATAGGACCATTAAGCTCAATATTTACTTCATCTACATCTACTGTTTTTAAACAATCTGTAAGGTAAGTATTATTGAAGCCAATTTCTACTCTTTTACCTTCAATAGAAGCTGAAACCTTATCGTTAGCAGCACCAAGAGATGTTGTACTTGAAATTTTAATTGAATTATCTTCAAAAACACATCTTACAGGGCTCTTAATTTTGCTTGTAATAAGAAGTGAAGCTCTGTCAACACTGTTAATAAGTTGTTTAACATTAACTCTTGCTTTTGTTGAGTTATCTGCTGGAACAGCATTTTTATAATTAAAGAATTCACCTTCAAGTAAACGAGAAACAATTCTGTAATTACCAACTTCAAAGAGAATATATTTTTTACCTATATTAAGAGTAATCTGTTCATCATTATCTTCAATGAGTTTTGTTACTTCAGCTAATGTTTTTGCAGGAACAATAAATGTTAAATCGTCATTTTCATATTCTATTGCTTCATTTCTTATAGCGAGTCTGAAGCCATCACAAGAAATGAGTCTTAAATTATTTTTTGTTACTTCAAATTTAATTCCTTTATGAACAGGTTTTAAATCTGAAACAGCAACAGCAAAAATTGTTTGTCTTATCATTTCTTTAAGAATAGATTTTTTAATAGCAAATGGGAAACCACCTGAAACTGTTGGTAATTCAGGATAATCATCTGCAGGAATACCAATAAGAGAAAATTCACTGTCACCAGAATGAATTTTACATAAATTATGTTCATCTATTTCTATTGAAACCAAATCATTAGGTAAACGTCTTAAAATATCACAGAGAAGATGAGAATTAAGAACAATGCTACCTTCTTGTTCAACACTACAATCTATAACAGTAGTAATACCAACCTCAAGGTCATAACCAGAGAGAGTAAGTCTTGAATTTTTTGCCTGCATAAAAATACCTTCTGTTGCAGGAATTGTGCTTTTCTGAGAAACACCTCTTTGAACTATGTTACAAGCTTCTGCAAGAATAGATGTGTTACAAGTTATTTTCATAATAAAACTCCTTTTGAGAAAAAATTTTTAGTATAAAAAGAATATTATTTAGTAGTAGTAGTAGGCTCTGTAAATTTGTATAAAACTTTTGAAAGTGTTGACTTTATTATTGTTAACAGTAAAAAGTGAATGTAAATTCATTTTTCATTGTTGTTCATAACTTTTTGCTTTTTAAAGTAATGTTTATATTGTTCAGAACTTAATGTAAATTGTTGTAAATTTGTTCACAACTTTTTTATTATTCGTCCTTAATATTTTTCATAATATCAGAAACCATAGCATCCAATTGAGCGCTTTCAGCAATTTTTTCTTCTACTGCTTCACAGGAATAAAGAACTGTTGAGTGCTTTTTGTTACCAAAGTGACGACCAATTTCATCAAGTGTAAGATTTGTTACTTCACGGACAATATACATAGCAAATTGTCTTGCATTAACAATTTCTGCCTTCTTTTTGTTACTTTGAATATCTTCATCAGAAACACCGAAAGCTCGTGAAACCTGATCTATAATATTTTTAATAGTAACTTCAGTAGGTTGTGAATAATAAATAACGTCTTTAATAACCTCATTTGCAAGAGCAATAGTAGGCTTTTTGTTATTTATAGAATAAATTGCATAAATCTTTTTAACAACGCCCTCTAACTGACGAACATTATTTTTAAGCTTTTCTGCTATGTATTCAGCAACGTCATCAGGCATTTCCATATCAAGAAGCTGTGCCTTCTTTTTTATGATAACAATTCGTGTTTCAATTTCAGGTGGTTGAATATCTGCCAAAAGACCTGAAAGAAAACGGCTGCTTAATCTTTCTTCTAAAGATTTAATATCTTTTGGAGGACGGTCAGATGCTAAAACAATCTGTTTGCCTTGACTTATAAGCTCCTCAAAAGTATAGAAAAATTCTTCCTGCATACGTTCTTTATTTTCAATGAATTGAATATCATCAACCAATAAAACATCTGGAGAACGGAATTTTGTATGGAAGTCTTTCATATTTTTTTCTGCCATATGAGCAGTCATTTCGTTCATAAAGGTTTCGCCGTTTGTATAAAGAATATTAAGCTCAGGTCTATTTTTTGAAAGCTCAGCATAAATAGCTTTAAGCAAGTGAGTTTTGCCAAGACCAGATTTACCATAAATGAATAATGGGTTATGAACGCTACCGGGTTTTTGTGCAACAGTATTTGCTGCATAATATGCAAACTGGTTAGTAGGAGCAACAATGAATTTATCAAAAGTCAACTCTAAGCCTTTTGAAGATTCTGCTGCACTTGCACTTGCGGAAATAATATTTTCTTCTTCAGTTTTAATAACAATGTCTGCAGGGAAAGATAAAGTTTTTTCTACAGCACTTTTAATGTTATCTAAAAACTTGTTTGTAATAATTTCTTTCTTAAAAGAGTTAACTGTTTTTAAAACAAACTCCTGACCATTAAAAGAAATTGGTTCAAGAGGAGCAATCCAGGTTTCAATAACAACCTGTGGTAATGAAGACTCTAATTCTTTTAAAATTGCTAACCACAATTCAGATAAATTATCCATTTTTTTACACCCCAAATTTTCACAATTATAAGTATATATATATATTAATATAGTTATTCTTATAGAGTATAACATATTATCTACAATTTTTCAACCTAATGTAGATAATTTTTAACCGTA
>JAZNUL010000123.1:0-25831 GCA_045592285.1 Acutalibacteraceae bacterium | reverse complement strand
AATATAGTCGAATTTTCAAAGAAAATTCGATACCAAATATATGATTTGGTATCGAAACAGTGTAATTTTACACTGTTTCGACTAACTATAATCGTTATAGAAATAATCTACCATAATTGCATAAAAAACTGAATTTACAATTAGTCAAAAAAGTCTTACTATAAATACGGTGATTTTATGGATAAAATACTAAAAGATTTATTCACTTTTCAGGATACAGAATACAAAGATTTTAATAGCAAACTTATTCCGAATATAAAAAAAGAAAACATAATTGGTGTAAGAGTTCCTGTTATAAGAAAATATGAAAAAAACATACGAAATACTGACTTGGCAAATATTTTTTTAAACTCGTTACCACATAGATATCTTGAAGAAAACATTTTACACGCTTTACTAATTGAAAATATAAAAACTTATGATGAAATAATAAATGCCTTGAATGAATTTTTGCCATACGTTGACAACTGGGCTGTATGTGACATAATGAGCATCAAAATCTTCAAAAAGCATATTGATATTTTACCAGAGCAGCTTGACAGATGGCTTAATTCTGCACACCCATATACAATTCGTTTTGCAATCAAAATGTATATGACTTATTATCTTGACGATAACTTCAACCGGTCATATATGACTAAAATATCAGAAATACAGTCAGACGAATATTATGTAAATATGATGATTGCGTGGTATTTTGCAACAGCACTCGCTAAGCAATATGACACTGCAATTAAATTTATAGAAAACAAGAAATTACCTTTTTGGGTACATAATAAAACCATCCAGAAAGCTATTGAAAGTTATAGAATTACAGAAGAACAAAAAGAATATTTAAAAATTCTGAAAATCAAAAAGAACTGAAAAACCACAAGAATTTTTCAGTTCTTTTTAGTTTTATCTCATTGCGTTTCTCATATCTTGAGCACCTTCTGAAACACCTTCTGATACATCAGTTACGACATCGCCTAACAATCCGTTTTCGTTTTCACCTGAAACATCAGTAACCATACCATCGCTGACATCTGGTAATGTTATAATATCAGTTGTGTCTGCAGGTGTACTTTCAGTTGTGGTTGTTGTTGTCATATCTTCTGTGTCATTACCGCAACCATAGAATAAAACTGCTACCAATGCCACACAAAGAATTGCAACGCTAAGTGTTATAATCTTTTTCATTGATTTCACATCCTTTCTTTTTTATTTTTTCACAAATATTCTTTTTTATTACTGTTATTTTGTAAGAACTCCGTTATCGCTGTAAAGAAGTATTAAAATATCCTCTTCTACACCTGTTTCTGGATTAATATAAACTAAAATTTCTTTCTCATCAGGTGCTACACAATGGTATTCGTAAGCAAAAATTTCTGTTCCGAAATCTGTTGGAATATAAACCTCTTTTGACGATTTCACCTTTAGTGAAGTATTAAGAAGTTTTTTTGCTTCATCTATTGTATATTTCTTTTTACCAACATCTTTTCTTTTAGTGTGGTTCATAATATAACCCGTAGAATCAAACGCCGTTATTTCACCATTGTCAAGAGCTATACTCACCTTTATCAAATCGGTGTAATAGGTTATATTATTTTCATAAAAAGCAAAGTTAATTGTCATAATACCATCGGTTACGGCATAATAGCTTTCTTTTATATTTTTATATCCACGTTGGTTAAGGAAAAATTTTGCTTTTTCTATTGCTTCTTCGTGTGTTAAAGTACTTTCATCTGCAAAGCGTGAATAAAGCATATAAGTTACTATTCCGCCCTTTTTTGTTACAGATATTGTCAAATCTGTATTATAAAAATTATAGCAATCAAGATTACCTTTGCTTTCACTCAGAAAATAAAGCTCTGTTTCGTTTATATTAAGAAAAGTTGCCGCTTTTTTGAGTGCTTCTTCTTTAGAAATTTCTGGCAGATTTTCTATTAAAGCAGATTTTTTTGTATCAATGTTATCAGAAAACGGACCATCGTAAATAAGTGTCGGATAATCCTTCATAGTTTCAGTTGCATCATCAAGCTCCTGACCTATATAGAGTTTCGTATTTTCAGTATCTTCTGCGAGTGTTGATTTTACATATTCAAAACTCAAATCGCCATTCTGCTCTTCGCTTATCAGAAAATTAACTTCACCACTTAATTTTTCTGCAAATTCAGAAAGTTTTTTTAAGTTTTCTGTTTCTTCTTTTGAAATCTTTTCGCCCTTAGCACTTTTTTCATTAAGTGTCATTGTATATTCTCCGACCTGAGAGAGAAATTTATATATACTTGAAAGCTCTGCTTCACCATCAGTAATTTCTGAAAGATTTGTTTTTGCAGCAGTTGAAGCACGCCACACCTCAGTAGAAATACCTGCTATCATAGGTGAGGTTGAAGCGTATAAGCATTTATCCAAATTCACGCTTATAGTGTCAAGCTGTGTACCAAGCTCTGTTAACGCTCTTTCTCTCGAAGCTTTTAAAAGTCTGCTGCTTTTAACATAATTTGCAGTACTTACCGCGGAGAGCGTTACAAGGCACACCATTATCGCCACTAAAAATGACGTTATTCTTATTGACTTTCTTCTGCTTTTTTTCATATTTATCACCCGAAATTTATTTTTTCCAAAAATTTAAAGATTTATTCATTATTTTCATAAGGAAACTTCGTTAAAAGCATTTACAAATTCTCTTTTATATAGTATAATTTATTGGTTAAATGGAGGTGTATGCTCTTTGGCTTATTTTGATAATAGTGCTACCACAAAGCCTACTGAAAATGTTATAGATGCTATTAACTTTTCTCTCAGAGAATGTTGGGGTAATCCATCATCTCTTCACTCTTTAGGTACTGATTCAAACAATGCACTTAATAAAGCCAGAAAGCAAGTCTCGACTCTTTTAGGTTGCCCACAAGAAAATTTCTTTTTTACATCTTCTGGCACAGGTGCTAACAACACAGCAATTTTTGGTGCTTACGAAAAGCAAAAAAGACTCGGCAACAGAATTGTTACTACCTCTATTGAGCATCCGAGTGTATTAGAGCCTGTTAAAAGACTCGAACAAAACGGCGTTGAGGTTATAAGACTTAAGCCAGATAAAAACGGCAATATAAACGAGGATGAGTTATTTTCTGCAATCAATGATAAAACAATTTTAGTTTCTATGATGGCAGTAAACAATGAAGTCGGTTCTATAATGCCAGTTTCAAAAATCCGTTCTGCTGTCAAAAGAGCAAAAGCTCCTGCTTTAATTCATTCTGACTGTGTTCAAGCTTTCGGTAAAATACCTCTTTCACCCAATACTCTTGGTGCAGATATTATTACCATAAGCGCTCATAAAATTCACGGTCCAAAAGGCGTTGGCGGAATTTATCTCAAGGCAAAAAACATCATTAAACCATATATGCTCGGTGGCGAACAGGAAAGCAACATTTTTGCCGGAACACAAGGCACGCCTGCTATTATGGGCTTCGGCGTTGCAGCAGAAGAAGCAAAAGATATAAAAGCAAACGCTGAAAAAGTTACAGAATTAAAAAACTATTTAGTTGAAAACATAAAAGATTTAAAGAGTGTAAAAATCAACTCCCCTGAGGATTCTATTCCTTATATTCTTAACATTTCAATTCTCGGGCTACCAAGTCAGCCAATAGTAAACTTTATGAGCGAAAGAAACATTCAGATTTCTGCAGGCTCTGCTTGTAAGATGGGGCACAGAAGCCCAGTCTTAACTGCTATGGGGTTAGACAGTAAAATAATTGATTCTGCTGTAAGAATCAGTTTTTCAAGATATAACACTAAAGAAGAAATCGCTCTTCTTATTGAAGCAATAAAAGAAATTAACGATAAATACGGAAAAGGATAACTATGAAAGAAATTATTCTTATTAAAGACGGCGAATTAGCTTTAAAAGGACTTAATCGTTCTACATTTGAAGATGTTTTAGTAAAAAATATCCGTTGGCGTATTAAAAAATATGGCAACTTCCAATTTAAAAAATCACAATCAACAATAACTATTACTCCTATTGATGATGATATTGATTTTGAAGCAGTTTGTTATGAAATTTCTCACGTTTTCGGTATTGCAGGCTTTTCACGTGCGGCAGTAACCGAAAAAGATATTGATAAAATATTGGATTTAGCTCCAATTTATTTAAAAGACCAGTTAGAAGAAGTTACAACCTTTAAAGTTGAAGCAAAAAGAGCTGATAAAAAGTTCCCACTCACTTCACCTGAAATTTCAGCAAGACTTGGTGAAAGACTTTTAGACACTTTCCCTCACCTTACTGTTGATGTTCATAATCCCGAAATTACAGTAACAGTTGAAATCCGTGAAGATGCTTACATAAGAGGTAATCAGACAAAAGGTGCTGGTGGTATGCCAGTTGGCACATCTGGTAAAGGCTTACTTCTTATTTCTGGAGGTATTGATAGTCCAGTTGCAGGATATATGATGGCAAAACGTGGTATTGACCTTTCTGCAATTCACTTTGCTTCGCCACCATACACTTCAGAAAGAGCAGAACAAAAGGTTCACGAACTTCTTTCAAAGGTTGCTCTTTACAGTGGCAGAATTGCTCTTTACACAGTTCCTTTCACACACATTCAGGAAGAAATCAAAGAGAAATGCCCTGAAGATTGCTTTACACTTATTATGCGTCGCTTTATGATGCGAATTGCAAATATGTTGGCAGAAAAAATTGACTGTCACGCTCTTATCACTGGCGAAAGCGTAGCACAGGTTGCAAGTCAGACTATGCTTGCATTAGGTTGTACCGATGCTGTTTCATCACTCCCTGTATTCCGTCCTGTTATTGGTATGGATAAGGAGGAAATCATAAGAATTTCAAGGCAGATTAATACATTTGAAATTTCAATTCAGCCTTATGAGGATTGCTGCACAGTATTCACACCTAAGCATCCTAAAACAAAACCGATTTTAGCCGATATAGAAAAAGCAGAAGAACCATTAGATATTGACGCTCTCTGCGAAGAAGCTGTAAACGGCATCAAAAAAATCTTTATAAATTCAGACGGTGTTCAGAATGGTTGAAAATGAATTAATCGCTCTCGGCGAAAGAGTTGTTGAAAGATTCAAAAAAGAAAAACTCACCTTAAGCACAGCAGAATCGTGTACAGGTGGGTGGCTCAGTAAAATCATCACCGAAATAAGCGGTGCTTCAGAAATTTTTATGGGTGGCGTTTGCTCTTACAGTAACGATATAAAAATGAACGTTTTAGGCGTTAAAGAAGAAACACTTAAAGCTTTTGGTGCTGTAAGTGAAGAAACCGCAAGAGAAATGTCACAAGGTGTCTTGAAGCTTATGAAAACTTCTGTCGGTGTCGGCATTACTGGTATTGCAGGTCCTAACTCCGACAACACAAACAAAAAAGTAGGACTTATATTCATTTCAATAACCCATAACGGCAAAACCGATATAATAAAATTAGAAAATGATTTTTCTGACGATGTTCGTTATAAAAATAGGTTTACTGCGGTAAAAACAGTACTTAATTTTTTAGGGAATGAGGAATTATGAAGGATAATAACAAAGCTACAGTTTCAGAAAACTTAGTTCACTTTGAGAAGGTTGAAGAAACAGTTATCCGCGCATATAATCCCAAAAAAGAAGAAATCAAGAAAAAAGTGCGAAGAAAATTCGCTTTAAGAAAACTACGCCAGATAGTTTCTCTTGTTTCTGCCTTTGCAGTTTTAGTTTCTGCCTTCTTTTTAGGAAAACGCGGGTTTGAAAGCTACCTTGCTCACGATCAAGAAAAAAAAGGTGAAGAATTCGTTATACCAAACGAAGTAACGAAAGAACTTTCTAATATGACAGAAGAAGAAGCGTGGGCTTATCTTTATGAAAAATACCCACATCTTTTAGATATTGTATTCCCTGTTGGCTTCAATCACGAATATGCATTATATTATGCAGAAAATCCTGACACAGTGGGCTACATTAAGATTGAAGGAACTAATATAGACACTCCCGTGGTACAAGCAGACAACAACAAATATTACTTAAACCACGATTTCCACGGCAAATACACAAGCTACGGCGAAATTTACGCCACTTATATAGCAAACCTTAATCCACTTGACAGAAACATTCTTATATATGGTCACAATATGAACGATGGTTCACGTTTTGCTTCATTGAAGCATTACAAATCCATTGACTATTTCAAAAAACATCCTGTTATAGAATTCAACACACTTTACGAAAAACACAAGTGGAAAATTTACGCTGTTATAATTACAAACGGGCACGTTAAAGGCGACAATGGATATTTCTTCGACTTCACCTTTAACCAATGCTCAGACACTTGTTTCGAGGAATATTTAGTTGAAGTAGATAAACGAAAGCTCTACGATACAGGCGTTGACATTCTCCCTACTGACAAGCTTATAACTCTTTGCACTTGTACTTATGAATTCAACGATGCAAGGCTTATTGTTATAGCAAGAATGGTCCGTGACGGCGAAAGTGAAGAGGTGGATGTTTCTCTTGCAAAGAAGAAAGAAACACCAGTAAAATACCCTTCTTCTTATTACAGTGATAAATCAAAAAATCCATATAAAGACGACCCTAAGTGGTATTTATACTAATTGCGAGGTGTAACTGAATTGAAAATTAAAGCATTTTCATTTGAGCGTGACAGTTTTACTCTTTCTGATGTAAAAAAATCTGTTATTGATACTCTTGATGGTGCGGGACTTTATTTTGAAAGCTTTTCTAATGCAAATTCATTCTTTGAAGCAGTATCTTCTTCAATGGATGATAACGATGCAGTTATTTTAGGTATTGAAGGTTCACTTTACTTAAAATTCAAGCCTATTCTTATAAAAGCTTTTAACTTCACCCCTGCTTACAGCTCAAGAATTCAAAGCAGAATCCCAGGTAGCATTTCTGATGAAAAAACAAGAAAAGCTCATATGCTCATTCCAAATGAATCTTCAGAGCTTTTAACTCCTGATGGACTTTACAGTGGTTTCTATGTTATTTCTGAAGGAAAGCACATTGTTGTTCTTCCATTAAAGAAGGATGTAAGTGTAAATCTTCTTAAAAGCACTGATTTCCCATTCATTAAAAAGCAGACAATTTCAGTAGTTTCTGTTGACGAAGAGCCTACAGATGATATTTTAGTAAAAGCTGAAGCAGTTGTTAATAAATTAGTTGAATATGATTTAACAGTTGCTATTCCTACAACTCCTGCAGCAGCAACGCTTCAAGACAGATTGAATACAATAGATGGTGGCGACAGAGTTATTTTCACACCATTTGTAAATGATAAAGGCATTACCGAGCCTAAAGAATACTCAGCAGAATTAGCACGTGGTGCTAAAGAATTAAGAAATGCCGAAATAGGTGCTACAATCTCTACAATATTCAGAGAGAAAAAGGGTGACATCACTCTCAGCTACTATGCTTTTATAGGTGTTGCTATTGAAGACAAGGTGATTGTAAGAAAGCTTATTGCAACTGCTGATGAAAGTGTGCCTAATTTAGTTAAAGAAGCTACTATTGAGCTTTATAATTTAATAGACAAGTACATTGATGAATATGTATTTAAAGCAGACGCTCCAGAAGAAGAAATTGAAAAATACGAAACTGCACAAATAGAATCTGAGGTTGCAGCTGAAATGCGACCAACTGCTTCACTTAGCAAAAATGGTATGATTGCAGCAATAGCAATTCTTGTTCTTGCTGTTGTTGCTTGTATTGCGGTTGGTTTTAAATTCAGTGACTATTTAGTTTCAACAGATGATGAACCTGAAACAGAAGTGCTTCAACAACAGGTTGACACAACTGCTACTACAGGGGGCGGTGGCGAATTACCACCAAAAGTAACTATCACTGAGCAAAAACCTTCTACAACCAAAAAGCAGGACAAAGAATCTACAACTAAAAAACCTAATCAGATTACTGAGTTTGTATCAAAACCTGAAACTACAACTTCTATTTTTGATGTAGAAGAAAATCAGATTCCAAATACAACTCGTCCACAACAGCAAAGACCTACTACAACTAAACCGACAACTACAAAACCAACCACAACAAAAGAACCAGAAACAGAAAAGCCAACTGAAGAAGAAACAACAACAAGTAGACCTGGCATCATTGTGGATTCAATGGGTTAATATTTTTTAAAGGGGTTTTAAATATGGCAGTACTTATTACAGGCGGTGCGGGTTATATAGGCTCTCACGCAGCAGTTGAATTTTTAAACAATGGCAGAGATATAATAATTCTCGACAACTTCTATAACAGTTGCCCTGAATCATTAAACAGAATCAAAAAAATCACAGGCAAAGATTTTAAATTTTATGAATGTGATATAAATGACAGAGAAGGTTTAGAAAAGATTTTCTCTGAAAACGAAATTGATTCAGTTATTCACTTTGCAGGTCTTAAAGCTGTTGGTGAATCTTGTGAAAAGCCACTTTTATATTACTACAACAATATTTCTGGTACAGTTGCTCTTTGCGAAGTAATGGCAAAATACGGCTGTAAAACAATCGTTTTCAGTTCTTCTGCAACTGTTTATGGTGAGCACAATGTTTCACCTCTTAATGAAGAAATGCCAACTGGTGGCACAACTAACCCTTACGGCACAACAAAATATTTCATTGAAAGAATTCTTATAGACTTAGCAAAAGCAGACCCTGAATGGTCAGTTTGCATTCTTCGTTACTTCAACCCACTCGGTGCACACGAAAGTGGCACTATTGGTGAAGCACCAAACGGAATTCCAAACAACTTAATGCCATATATCACACAGGTTGCAGTTGGCAAACGCCCTCACCTTAATGTGTTTGGTGACGATTATGACACCCCTGACGGCACAGGCGTTCGTGACTACATTCACGTTGTTGACCTTGCAAAAGGTCACTTAAAGGCTTTAGACAAAGCGTATTCAGTAAAAGGCGTTAATATTTATAACCTTGGTACTGGTTGTGGTTACAGCGTTTTAGAAGTTGTTAAAGCATTTGAAAAAGCTTCTGGCGTTACAATTCCTTATGTGGTTCAGCCACGTCGCCCTGGTGATATTGCAACTTGCTATTCAAATCCCCAGAAAGCAGAAAAAGAATTAGGCTGGAAAGCAGAAAAAGGTATTGACGAAATGTGTGCTGACTCTTACAGATGGCAGAGTCAGAACCCTAACGGATATGAGGATTGATTAAATTGATGAATTTTGTACCTTTTAACTCAAGAGATATAAGGCACAAATCAATATTCGGTAGTACAGCCGCAGGTGAAAACTTGCGGTTTTCTGTTCTTATGCCCCGTTCATTACGTTGCAGTAAAGTAACTCTTGTTATTCACGATGATTTTAACAACTACTCTTACCACGATTTATTGTGGAATGGTATGAACGGCGATAACGAAGAATGGTGGAGTGCTGACTACACTTTCCAAAGTGCAGGTCTTTATTTCTACCATTTTAATTACGAAACACCATTTGGTACAAACCATATTTATTTACATTCTTCTGGTGTTGGGGTTTTTGCTTCAACTGGCAAAGAATGGCAACAGACCGTGTATTCCCCCGACTACAAAACACCCGACTGGGTAAAGGGCGGAATTATGTATCAGATTTTCCCTGACAGATTTTATTTTTCAGGCAAAAAGAAGAAAGATGTGCCACAGGACAGAGTCATTCATAATGATATTACAGATATACCTGTCTGGAAGCCAAACGAAGAAGGTAAAATTTTAAATAATGATTACTTCCAGGGCGATTTAAAGGGAATTAAAGAAAAACTTCCCTACATCGCCTACCTTGGTACTACAATTCTTTATTTGAACCCTATTTTTGAAGCACATTCAAACCATCGTTACAACACCGCTGATTACTCTAAAATCGACCCACTTTTAGGTGACGAAAATGATTTTAAAGACCTTTGCAAAGAAGCAGAGAAATATGGCATAAAGGTTATTCTTGATGGTGTTTTCAGCCACACAGGTAGTGACAGTATTTATTTTAACAGAGAAAACCGTTACGATTCTATTGGTGCTTATAATTCAAAAGACTCAAAGTATCATACTTGGTTTACATTTAATAATGACGGCACTTATAAAAGCTGGTGGGGAATTGACACTCTCCCCGAAACAAATGAAGAAAATGACGAATACATTGAATTTATTACTGGTAAAAACGGCATTTTAGAAAAATGGTTAAATCTCGGCGCTGGTGGTTACAGACTTGACGTTGCAGACGAATTGCCAGACAAATTTATAGATGCACTTTATAAATCTGTAAAATCGCTTAATGACGAGTATTTTGTTATTGGTGAAGTGTGGGAAGATGCCACAAATAAATTCAGTCACGGTGGCAGAAGACGTTATTTATTAGGCGGTCAGTTAGACAGCGTAATGAATTATCCATTTGCTAACGCTATTCTTGATTTTATGCGCTACGGCGTAGCAGAAAACTTTATGGAAACAGTTGTTTCTGTTTGTGAAAACTACCCGAAGCCTGCATTGGATTCACTTATGAATCATATTGGCACTCACGATACTGCAAGAATTCTTACAAGGCTTATTAATTTTGAATTAGAACACAAGCCTCGTGAAATGCAAGCAGGCTACAGATTAATTGATAACGAATACGCTCTTGCAAAAAGACTTTTAAAAACTGCTACTGTTTTACAATATACACTACCTGGCTTCCCTTCAATTTATTATGGTGATGAAGCAGGTCTTACAGGTGGTAGTGACCCATTTAACAGAGCATTTTACCCTTGGGGTAATGAAGACAAGTCCCTCATAAACTGGTATAAAAAGTTAGGCGAGCTTCGTCACTCTCTCCCTTGCCTAAAGAAAGGCAAATTTATTCCATACTCTGCAATGCTCTCTTGTGTGGCATATATAAGAGAAAGCAAAGACCAAAAAATATTCGTGATTGCCAATAAAAACAATCACGATATAACATATAATTTGCCTTATGAATTCCACAATACAGTAGAATTAACAAAAGACTTGCCAGTAACCGAGTCGGTTACTGTACCGGCTTTTGGGGCGGTAGTGCTTTTAAAAGATTTTTAAAAGTAATACGCACTATAACTAAGTTTGCCTTTCAGCAAGTGATGTTACTTCGTAGTGAAGTTGTTTCACAGTGATGTTTTGCCTTCGGCAAAGTTATTAGCAAACTTAACATCACTTTACACCTATGGTGTAAAACATCACTGTGCTTTAGCACAACATCACTTTTGCGTAGCAAAAACATCACTAATATAACAAACAGTTTTTAATTATATACATAGAAAAACCCCCGAAACAATATTGTTTCAGGGGTTTTGTTCTGCACTAAATATACAACTCTGTAAAACTGTCAGATTTAGATGCAGAAGGCAATTTCTTTACCCCGAAGGCGTACAAAGGTACGTCGAGTGGGTAAAAAATTGACTAAAAACCCCCGAAACTATTGTTTCAGGGGTTTTGTTCTGCGCTAAATATGGCAGTTTTTAATAAATATCTTTACGACCTACCAAACGTCCCTTATGCCTTGGTTCTAAAATCCACGGCACGTATTTTGTCGCTTTCTGCATTACTTTAACAACTAAATCATTTTCAATAACTTCAGATGCGGCACCAACCAAAGATACTGCCATCTCTTTAACTTTTGGTGTAGAAAGTGGTTTCATAATAACGTTTTCCATACCAACAAATGTAAATTTAAGCTTTCTTTTTGATGCAGTTTCAAGTGGTCTTATGTTTACTTTTAAAATGTCACTTTCATCCCATTCGGCATAGCAACAAACTTTATATTTTACACCGCCCAAAGTAATATCACCATAACGAAGGTGACCATCCATACCACAAGTGACTGTGTTTTTCTCAGCACCCTCACACCAGCTCATTAAACATTCATTTTCTTTGAACGTAAAGTTGATGTTATCAATATTACCAGCCTTTTTGCCGTTTAAAAATGTAACAGTAAACGGAATTACACTAACTGGGAAGCCTATAAGATTTAAAAGAACTTTTCTTTTTAATTCTATTGTTTTGTTATTTAACTTTGCTTCTTGTAATGAACGGATAGACACCTGGGGGTTATCTATTTTAAATTCATCGGCTATTTTATAAAAATCTTCATAAACTGGTTTTTTAGCCTTTTTATCAGGCTCTATAAATGCCTTGGGGAAGTGTCGCCAGATGCAGTCTCTTGCCTCCTGCTCGCTTGCTATTGCACCAAAGCAGACTAAAACTGCATTTTCTTCTGGGAACACAATACCAAATTGTGAAAACATACCGTTTGCTCTGTAACTACTGTTACCACCATTACGCCATACACAGTAGCCGTAGCCTTTGTCAGTATCAATATTTTTACAAATAGATGTGTCAGCGTGGGCATCTGTCATTTCAAGAACCCAGTTTTCTGGAATAATCTGTTTCTTTTCAATTTTGCCGTTATTACTAAGGCAATACATAATTTTAGCAAGGTCCTCTAATTTTAAAGAAAGCCCCCAGCCACCTGCTTCAATGCCATCCCCATTTGTTTCCCATTCAGGAAAATCAATTCCTAATGGCAAGAAAAGTCGTGGCAATAAATATTCACGTAACGTCTCACCTGAGAGCTTGCAAATCATAGCACTGAGAACAAAAACGTTCTCATTCACATAACGGAACGTACCAGGCTCACCATAAAACGGAGATTTAAAAAATTCTTTAAGCCAATCTGTTTTATTTTTATCGAGTAAAAGGTTTGGTGATACACCTGCAGTCATTGTGAGAAGATTGCGAACAGTAACTTTAAAAATTCTGCCGTCAACCTTTTCTGGAATGTACTCGGGAAAAATATCTACAATTCTTGTATCAAGTGAAAAAAGTCCTTCGTTTATAGCAAAGCCAACTGCAATAGCAGTTACAGTTTTACTTATAGAATACGCTGAGTGTGGTGTTTCGCTATTAAATGGAGAACGATATAATTCGCAAGCAACCTTATCGTCTTTAATAACCATAAAGCTGTGAAACTCGAGTTTATTCTCTTTCATATCCCTTAAAAATTCTACAACCTCTTTTGAAGAAACGCCAACTTCTTCAGGACTCTTTGCTCTTTCAAGAGTAAATTTTTCTTTTGCCATAGTGTAACACTCCTTTTTAAAAAGAATTGTATAGCTTTTTCTTTATATTATCACATTCAGAAATAAAACTCAACTTTTTGTCTTAATTTATTTTTATAACGCTTGACACCACTTATAAATATGGTAGAATACTTTTGTATATTTTATTTTAGGAAGCGATTTTTTGAAAACACAACAATACTTAGAGAGTAAAAAATACTCTTCACTTGTTTTTATAGCGTGCTTTATTGCTTATGCCGCATCTTACGTTGGCAGAATCAACTACTCCGCCGCTTTGCCAGATATTTTAGAAGAAGGGCTTTTCACTAAGTCACAAGCGGGTATTATTGGCTCTGCCTTCTTTATAGTTTACGGTTTTTTCCAGATTATAAACGGATTTTTGGGCGATAAAATTTCGCCTTTTAAAATGATTATTTTAGGAACGTTTCTTTCTGCCGGTGCTAATACTGTAATGACATTCTGCACAACTAACGTTTCAATGGCTATTGTGTGGGGATTTAATGGTTTTGCACTCTCTCTTTTATGGGCAGCAATTCTTAAAATTTTAGCAAATATCATTAATTACGATATGCGCTCTAAGGCGTGTCTTAATATTTCGGCTACGCTTCCTATTGGTACTGTACTCGCCTATATTTTAGCATCTGTTTCAATTAACTTTTTTAACTGGAAATATGTTTTCTACACTTCAACTGTTGTTCTTCTTTTCTCTGGTGTTTTCTTTACTGTTACTTACATTCTTTCTAAAAAGCACATTAAAGAAGTTGAAATTACCACATCACTTAATAATAACAAAAAAAGTGAGCAGACTAAAAATGCAGGTAAATTCTTACCACTTTTCCTCTCTGCCGGACTTCTTTTAGTTTTACCAGCCGATGCAATTCACGGTGCTATTAAAGAGGGTATTACCACTTGGGTTCCAACTATGATTACAGAAACTTATAACACCCCTGTTGCTTTTTCTGTATTTGTTTCAATAATTCTTCCAATAGTAAATTTAAGTGGTAACTATATTGTTACACCTTTATATAATAAGGTATTCAAAAAGGATGAGCTTAAAACTGGTGCCGCTATTTTAGTGTTTGTTTTAATTCCATTTACATTCCTTATATTTATGAAAAACTTACCAGTTGTTGTAAGCGTTATTCTTTTAGCACTCGGTACTACTGCAATGCACACCTTTAACTATATGATTATTACATTAGTGCCAATGCAATTTGCAAAATATGGCAAAACTGCAACTGTTACTGGTGTTATGAACGCTACTGCTTACATAGGCTGTGCCGCAGCTACTTATGGCTTCGGTATTATTTCAGATAACATTGGCTGGAATGGTACTGTTATTGTGTGGATTGTAATTGATATAATCGCTTTACTTTTCACAGCATCAAATATAAAAAAATGGAACAGGTTTAAACAAAATGAATGTATATGATTTTGATAACACAATTTATGACGGCGAAAGTGCTTTTCATTTATTCAGGTTCTTTATGAAAAAAGATAAAGGACTTATAACCTTTTTACCAGCTGTAGTTACTGCTTTTACAAAATACAAGCTCGGTAAATTAACAGTAGAAGAAGCTATAAATAAATACGCCCAAAGAGCACTTGATTACTATATAGAAAATCCTCACTACAAAAATTGTATAGAAGAATTCTGGGATGAACACGAAAAGAACATAAAACCATTTTATGAAAAAGTCAGAAAAGACGATGATTTAATTCTTTCATGCTCACCAGAAATCTCTTTAAGTGAAATCTGCAAGAGATTGGGTGTAAAAAATTATCTTGGCACTTCTATTAATGAGGAAGAAGGGAAAATCGAGAGACTGTGTCTTAGAGAAAACAAGGTGAAGGCTTTTTTTGAGAGATACCCAGATGCAGAAATTGACGACCTTTACACAGATTCTTTTAACGATAAGCCACTTATGGATATAAGCAAACACGTTTATTTAGTAAAGGGAAATAAAATTAAAAAGATAAAATAATTCTAAACCACCCTTTTCGGTAATATATATTACTGAAAGGGGATTTTTTTATGATAACAGAAGAAAAAAAGACAAGTTTACTTCCACACAACTGCATTTTAGAGGACAGACGTACACTTTCTGTTACTGGCGTTAACGACGTTGACAGCTTTGACGAGCAGACTATTGTAGCAGTAACCGATTTAGGTGAGCTTACCATTCGTGGTGAAAAATTACACATTACACGTCTTTCTTTAGAAATAGGCGAATTACAGGTTGAAGGCAATATTGCTTCCCTTAGTTACACAGATGTTACACCAAAAAGCACTTCTCTCTGGGGAAAGGTTTTCAGGTAATGTATTCCTTCGAACAAAGTGAGCAGTTAAATTTATTTTTACTCTCTCTGGGTGCTGGGTTTGTTTTAGGCGTGGTGTATGATATTTTAAGAACAATACGTCTTACAATTTCAAAAGGTAAAGCTATTATTTTCATTTTTGATATTCTTTACTTTTTAATTTTCTCTTTAGCTACGTTTTTGTTCTTTTTGGCTGTCAATAAAGGTGAATTCCGTTCTTATATGATTTTCGGCGAAATTTTAGGTTTTTTGTTTTATTACATCTCTTTTGGAATAGCCGCAAAAAGCTTTACAGATGCTTTTGTAAAAGTAATTCACAAAATATTTTCTTTTCTTTTTAAAATCATTCTTGCACCTTTTAAAGCCATTTTCAGAGTTTTTTCTCAAATAAAAGCAAAAATTCCTCAAATTTTCAAAAAACTTAGCAAAAAATATGAGAAAAATCGAAAAAAACACTTGCCAAAACTCAGGTTATATGTGTATAATTTATTAGGTATATTTGAAAAGCAACGGAATGTCAAAAAGAAGGAAGGTTATAACGATGAAGAAAAAACGAGTTAATAAAAAACGTAGACAAATAAGCATTGTTATGGCTGTACTTTTCGGAGCAGCAATTATTTATTTTGCAGTTTCATTTTTCAACACTAATAAAGAGATTAATGAAAAAAAGCAAGAGCTTAATGGGCTCCAGACTCAATATGAAGAGCAGGTAAAACAAAACGAAGCTCTTCAGCAAACTATTGACGAAAATGACGAAGCAGCCATTGCTGAAAAATATGCAAGAGAAAATGGATATGTCAAAACAGACGAAAGAGTTTATATTGACATAACTCCAGGCGCATAATTATAATTTAAAAAACGAGGTAAGTCTTTCATGGCAGTAGAAATCGGCGAAATCTTAGACGGTAAAGTTACCGGCATTACAAACTTCGGAGCATTTGTTGAACTCCCGGACAAATCAACAGGTATGGTACATATTTCTGAAGTTTCAAACACTTATATTAAAGACATTCACGAAAAATTATCTGAAAACCAAGAGGTTAAAGTTAAGGTAATTGACATTAATGAAAAGGGCAAAATTGCTCTTTCTATTAAAAAGGCTCTTCCAGAGGAAGAAGCTCCTGCACCTAAAAAGACTTATGATAAACCAAAGAAAAGTCAACCACCTGTTTGGACTGGCACTCAAAAAAGCGAGCCAGAAAATATGTCTTTTGAAGATATGTTAGCGCGCTTTAAAACAAAGAGTGACGAAAGAATGAGTGATTTAAAGAAAAACACTGCTGCAAAACGTGGTAGCTCTACTCCACGCCGTGGCGGTAACGGAACTCAACGTGGTTTTTAAAAACTGAAAGTACTATTGATTTTTCAATAGTACTTTTTAAATTCAGGAGAGTTTATATGCGAGAAATAGACGTTTCAATTATAGAAAAAGCTGTTGAAGAGCTTTTTATTTCTGCTAATGCAGAATTGCCCGCTTCTTTAGAAAACCTTATAAGAAATTCAAAAGAAACAGAAACAAACAAAACTGCAAAAAACATCTTTTGCGATATGTGTAAAAATTTAGAAGTTGCAAGAGAGAATGAAATACCTATTTGTCAGGATACAGGAATGGCAGTTCTTTTTATTGAAGTTGGTCAGGACGTTCATTTTGTTGGTGGTAGTTTGAATGATGCTATTAATAATGGTGTAAGAAAAGCATATTTTGACGGCAAAATGCGCTGTTCAATTGTAAAAGACCCTATTCACCGTGGCAACACAAACGATAACACACCTGCTCTCATTCACTACTCAATAGTTGATGGCGACAAGGTTAAATTAACCGCCGCCCCAAAAGGCTTTGGCAGTGAAAATATGAGCAAAATTAAAATGTTCACACCATCTGCTACTGAAGAAGATATTATAAATTTCGTTGTAGACGTAGTTAAAACTGCAGATGCTAACCCCTGCCCACCTGTTGTTTTAGGCGTTGGTATAGGTAGCGATTTCGAAGGCTCGGCAATTCTTTCAAAAAAAGCACTTTGCCGTGATATTTCTGTTTCAAATGAAAATGAATATTACAAAGAATTAGAAGAAAAAATGCTCAAAGAAGTTAATAAATTGAATATTGGTGCTCAAGGCTTTGGTGGAGATATTACTGCATTAAAGGTTAATATCGAAACCGCACCAACACATATTGCCGGACTTCCTGTTGCGGTGAATGTTGGGTGCCACGTAACAAGACATAAAGAATTTGTTATATAACAAATTCTTTAGCGATATAAATTCATTCTGAATTTGCGATATTTTTCTCCGAAAAGCGATATACCTACGGTGCGATATGTGCCTTACGGCACGTGAATTTATATCATATCGCAATCGAGCGTAGCGAGATTATATCGCACGATAGTATATCGCATTTTGTGAAACAAAATATATCGCAGAAAGGATAGTTTATGGAGAATAAAACAATTAAAGAGTTAGCAGTTGAACTTACAGTAGAATTAACTTTGATATGTGATGAAATAAAAGGAAGAAGTGTATTTATAAAACAAATACTTCGTTCTTGTTCTTCAATTGGTGCTAATTCTCACGAAGCCAAATATGCACAAAGTACAGCTGATTTTATAAATAAAATGGAGATTGCGCTCAAAGAATGTTATGAAACTGAATTTTGGCTTGAAATTCTTTTTAAAGTTAATGCGATAAATGAAAGTGTATATAAAAATTTGAATAATAAATGTGGTACTATTCGAAGAAAGTTAATTGCATCGATTAAGACTGCAAAAGAAAAATAGTGAATTAGCGAAACAAAAGCATCAAAATAATAATTAAAGCTATTCTAAAATTGATAAGCGGAAGTTGGTGTTAATGGGGTGTTATTGATGAATAAGATAATTTCTCGCTTGTTTAACAAGAAAAAAATTGAACTTAACAAATCATCATTAATGAGCTTAGATTTAGAAAACCAAGAATTAATTAAAATATTTCAACTTTTTTTTGATGATTTACCATATCTGTATGAAATCAAAAACACAAGTCGTGATGATACAGATTTTAGAGAAGCAATTATAGCAGAGTGGTCTTCAGGAGAAAAATTTGTTATCAAACTTTCAGATAATGACTTTACATTTCCTGAAAAAATTGAAACTTGGAAACGTTGTGTAGAAGAGTATCAAAAATTGGGATATTATTGTCCTACAATATACTATTCAAAAGATAGAGATTTTCCAATAGTTACATACAAAGGACATAACTGCGTGGTTTATGTCGAAGAGTTTTGCAAATATTCTATTGCTAACGAGCGATTAATGGATGGTTCCAATAAAAAAATGCCTTTTGATATAAAATGGTTAGACTCAGCTTGGATAATGACAGCGAAAGCAGCTGCTAAACAGTTCGATTTCTGTAATTACCCTTCTGGATACTGCCTTTTTGAAACATTTTGCCCAAGTGAAGAAATGGACGAGGTTTTGGAAAACGCAATTGAATGGAAGAAATATGCAGATAACTTACCAGAAAGATTCCAAACACAGGTACAGAGAATCTGGGAAAGATGGGGAAACAACCGCAATGAATTGGAACAGATATATCACAAATTGCCAACATCCGTGTTTCAAGCGGATTTAAATCCTACCAATCTTTTACTGGATGCTAATAATGAATTTGTCGGTGTTTTTGATTTTAATTTGTGTGGACGAGATGTGTTTTTGAATTATTTATTCAGAGAAATTCATTGGCGATATGATGATACATATTTGCTTGAAACATTAAAAAAAGTTAGTCAAATATATAACTTTTCTGATTTAGAAATACAGGTTGCACCTTTGCTATATCGTTGTCTTAAACCTCTTTGGTATACCGAAGTAATATCATTAAAGAAAGCTGGAAATAATAGAAAAGCTATTCAGAAATGTTTGGATAAGACAGAGAAACTACAAACGATAAATCTGCCATTTAAGGCATATATGAGTTCTAATTAAGAGTTTATGAAAGAAACATATAAATCAACACAACTAAAAAACACTTGAAAAGTCATTCGTACTTTTCAAGTGTTTTTAATTAAATATAATTCATCAAAATCTCCACAATCAACACCGCAATGCTCGAAAAAACTGCAACCTGAACAAGACTTCGTTTTAAAAGTCCGGCAACAACCGCAACTACAAAACCAATAGCTGCACTTATATATGAATCTGTTGCATAAAAGATTGCTGGCACTGTCATAACGCTTAAAACCGTGTATGGCACGTAGTAAAGAAACGATAAAATATATTTATTCTTAATAGGTTTATTAACAAGTACGAGTGGCACCATTCTCACAAGATATGTAACCCCAGCCATAGCAACAAGATAAATCAAGAATTTAGTGTTATCCATTGTTTTCCACCTCATTCTTTATTTCTTCTATTGTAATTGGCTTAATAAATGCAAATAAAGCACTTGCCACTACCGCACATATTATAACAGTAAAGCCCGTTGGAATTTCTTTTAAAACTGGTGCATAGTAAAAAATGCAACTGAGTATAATTGCAACGCCCACACAAAGAGCAGTGTTTTTCTCTTCTTTAATAACAGGTACAACAATTGCAATAAACATTCCATAAATCGCAACACCTAAAGCAGACGTTACTACTTCTGGCAAAATATTACCAGCAACAGCACCAGTTAATGTGCCAGACACCCAACCAATAACTGGAGTTAAAATTAGCCCCAGCATATATTTTGTGCCGACTTTTTCTTTGTTAGAAGAAGCAACTGCAAAAATCTCATCGGTATTGCCGAAAGCTATTAAAAATCTGTGTGGCATCTTTACACTTTTGCTTAATTTTTGAGAAAGTGAAATTGACATAAGCGAATAGCGTGAATTTATAACTAATTGTGCTAATATAAGTTCAATTATTGTGCCGCCACCGACCATTATTGGCACCGCCGCAAGTTGCCCTGCTGAAGTTAAATTTGTAAGAGAAATTAAAACCGCCTGTAAAATAGAAAGACCATTTTCAACCGAAAATATCCCGAATGCAAACGATACAGGAAAATAACCAATGCAAATCGGAAGTCCAGCCTTAATTCCCTTTTTAAAGCTATTTATTTCGTTCATTTTTTGTCCCTTGCATAAATTTGGAATAAAGTTATTTTAACATATATTTTCAATTATTCAAGGGATATTCAGAAAATACGGAATAGTTCACCATTTCTTATTTCCTAATTTCCTAATTCCTAATTCCTAATTCCTATTTCCTATTTCCTAATTCCTATTTCCTAATTCCTATTTCCTAATTCCTATTTCCTAATTACTTAAACAACTTCTCATACCACTCAACCACTTTAAAGCCCACCTTGAACTTACCTTCTGACGTAACTATCCGCTTTCCATCTTCGTCTAAATATTCTTCTAAGCTTACGCCGTCGTCAGTTTCAATACCGCCGGTTGCAACAGGAACACAAAGTGGCGGAAACATAACACACCACCAGTTTTTACCCTCACCACTACCTAAAACTACTTTAACCGATGTATAAGTACCTGCAGGGAAAGTCAAATCTTCATAAGTTCTTGTTGTGTAATACTCTTTACCTAAAGTAATTTTTGCTGTGTAATCGAAGCCATTTTCTTTCAAAACCCTGTTCGCACATTCTTCTAATTCTTCTTTTGAATTTTTAAAATATTCCTCTGCATTTTCTGGTGTAACCTTTGAAGAAAGCAATTCTGTATTTTTCTTGAGAAGTGCATCTCTGACTTTTAATTTTACTTGCTGGTCAATTTCACTGTCGCTTTCTGCCAAAATATGAAGTCTTACAACGCTTTCTCTTATTTCACCTGAAACAGATGAAAAATAAGTAATTGAAAAAGCGAGGTAAAGAATAAAAGCTATTATGAGTGAAACTAAAAATATTTTGTCTCGTCTCTCTTTAAACGGATTATATGTATATGTTCTCATAAATAAAACCACCTTTAATAAGAATGTCAGCACTCTCATTATTGGTGGTTGTTCTTGTTTTATTCAATTATTCTTCACTAATTTTTTCTACGCCACGATTTTTTCTGTTGCAAAGGTAAACTTTATCATATTTCTTTTCAAGTTCTGCCTTTGCTTTTTTTGCATCTTCTTCGCAAGAGAAAATACCATAAATTGCAGAGCCTGAGCCTGACATACACGAAGCACTTGCATTATGTGTTCTTAAAATATGCTTTATATCTGCTCTGTCAGGCACTTCAATAACCTGTTCAAAAACGTTGTCACAATATTTTAATGCACCTTTAAAATCTTGTTCTAAAAGAAGCTCTAACATTTCATTATTTTTAGTGTGCTTCAAACTCTCGCCCATAGCGTCTATTGCATCGTAAGCTTTTACTGTTGAACTGCCACTTTCAGGCTTTACAATAATAATGCTACTTTCATCAATATCAGGGAGTGGCGCTACAACTGTGCCAATATCCTGACAGAGTGCCGTGCCCCCTACAACACAGAACGGAATATCTGCTCCGACCTTTCCGCCGATAAACATAAGCTTTCTTTTACTCGCATTAGTGTTAAAAATCTCATTAAGAGCAACTAACACAGCGGCACCATCTGCACTGCCACCACCAAGACCAGCCTCGTGTGGAATATTTTTTTCTATATGAATGTGAATGCCCTTATTTTTCTTAATATTAAAATGCTCAAAAAATTTAACAGCACATTTATATACAATATTTTTAGAATCAGTTGGCACAGTTTCATCTGTGCAAGAAATGGTTATTTTTTCACCTTTTGTTTTTTCAACTGTTATTACGTCACTCAAGCCGATAGACTGCATAACAGAAAAAATAGTATGATAACCATTCTTTTTAACACCAGTTACGTCTAATATCAAATTTATTTTAGCGTACGCTTCATAAGTTAATTTCATTTTTTGACCTGCCTTTTTTACTACCTTTTTGTATTTTAGCATAATATTACAATTAAATAAAGATTTTTCGTTTAATTATTTTCATTTTTGATATATTATTTTTTAAAAGTTTGTGGTAGAATAACTTGAGTCTAGGAACTAGGAACTAGGAACTAGGAATTAGGAATTAGAATTATATTTCTAAATATATTGTTTCATTTTACTTTTATTACGAAGCTAAAATATGAAATATAAATTTACCGATATAACTCTGATTCCTAATTCCTAATTCCTATTTCCTGTAATCCAAAAACAAATACAATTACAGGAAGGTATATTTGATATGAACAATATATCAATAATCGACTTACACACTCACACAAAAAACTCACCAGACGGCAACCACGAAGCGTTGTTTATGGCAGAAACTGCCCGTGACAATAAAATTCATACAGTTGCTTTTACTGACCACTGTGAAGTTGACTACTTCTACTCTGATAACTATGACAAGGTTGTTGAAAACAGTTACAGAGACGTTTCAGAAGTAGCAGAAAAATTAAAGGGTCAGATTAACATTTTAAAAGGTGTTGAGCTTGCTCAACCACACTATATTCCAGAGCTTGCTGAAAAAATCATAAACACTTATGATTACGACGTAGTTATCGGCTCAATTCACAACTTAAGAAATCAGGAAGATTTTTATAACTGGAAGAGTTTTGACGGTATAGACATCGAAGCCACAATGAATGAGTATTTTGATGAACTCATAAAAATGCTCGAATGGGGTAACTTTGAAATTTTAGCTCACATTACATACCCATTCAGATATATTTTCAACCACTGTGGCTATGTTGAAGATATTGATAAATATAAATCTAAAGTAGATGAGCTCTTAAAGCTCTGCGCAGAAAAGGACAAAGCTTTAGAAATTAATATGGGCGGTCTTAAATACCCTATTAATAAACCTTCACCAGATTTAGAAACAATCAAACGTTATAAAGAGTTAGGCGGTAAGCTTATTTCCGTTGGTTCTGACTCACATTACGCTGAAAGAATCGGTGTAAATATTGATAAGGCTTATGAAATTGCAAGACAGGCTGGCTTTAAATCTGTTGCTACTTTTAAAGAGAGAAAAGTTTCTGAATTTGCTATTGTATAATATACAAAAATTAATGCAATCACTTACAAATTTTACTTTTTCCAGTAAATTAACACGCTGTCAAAATTTGTAAAGCGAGTTACTTTACTTTGTTCAAAACTCTGTCAATTTTGTTCACAAATCAAGCCATAATCGAAAAACATTTCCTTTTCGACAAAAAAAATGTAAAGTAATTGACTTTACATTGACAAAGTTATGAACATTTTTAAAATTCATATACTGTATATTCACTTGTATATACAAATTGTTAAAAACTAAAACAACAAAACAAACAATAAAACGGAGGGTCTGTTATGAGAATTTTAGAGTACGTAGTACCAGAAGAATTTTCAAATAGACCCGTTCTTCATTTTTTAAAGGGTCATTTAAAATTATCCACTAAAATAGTACAGTCACTCCGTCACACAGAGGGCTCGGTCACTGCAAATGACAGGGTTGTGAGAATGATTGATAACGTTTATAAAGATGAAACTGTTGTAATAAGAATTCCAGAAAAATCTACTCCCCCGCTTCTTTGTGAAATGGATTTAAACATAATTTACGAAGACGAAGATATTTTAGTTTTAAATAAACCCGCAGGAATTTCTGCCCACCCTACAAGACGTCACCCAAATGGCACGCTTGCAAATGGTGTTGCCAATTACATTATAAAGAACGGCGGTGGCGAAGCGGCAGGCAGAGCAATAGGCAGACTCGATAAAGGTACATCGGGAGTTATTGTATTTGCCAAAAACTCTCTTTCTGCATTCAGGTTAAATGGTAAAATTGAGAAAACATATTTTGCTTTAGTAAAAGGCGATATTTCTGACTCAGGTACTATTGATACACCAATTTATCGCCCTGACCCTAATAAAACCTTGAGAGCCGTATCTACTACAAGAGAAGATGCTCTACCAGCAGTAACTCATTGGCAGTTAGAAAAGCGTAATGGTAACAGAGCATTATTAAAGGTAAATATAGAAACAGGCAGAACTCACCAGATAAGAGTGCACTTTTCTTCAATAGGCTTTGCACTTATTGGTGACGATATGTATGGTGGCGAAGTTACTGAAAATCTCTCTCGCCCAGGTCTTCATTGTGGAAGAGCAGAATTTATTCACCCGACGACGAACGAGCCAATGTGCTTTGAAGCGAAACTTGCAGATGATATTATTAACGAGTTGAAAGTTTAAAATTGAAAATTGAAAGTTAAGGGGCTACGCCGATTATAATATTATTTAAAAGAAAAACATCCTATCATTTTTAATTCATTTATGTATCAACTAAAAATGATAGGATAATTTTGTTTTTGTTGATAGTTAATATAATGCTTACCACAGGTCTGTTCAATTCCGAATTACACATTTACGTATTCCGAATTATAATTGCCAACGCAGTTCCGAAATTTTCAACTATAATTGCTTTATAAAAATTTAATTACTTAAAAAACAAGTAACCCCTTGACAAACCCATATCTTTCTGCTAAAATACCATTTGCCGCATATTAAGGGCGAGGTATGTCCTCACAAACACTTTTTGGTGTGCCTTGTTAGCGAGACTGAAAGAAAGCAGGTAAAAACTATGTACGCAATCATTGAAACAGGCGGTAAGCAATACAAAGTTGAGAATGGCGATGTTATTTTCATCGAAAAACTCGACGTTGAAGCTGACGCAACAATAACATTTGATAAAGTTATTGCAATCGGCGCAGACGACGGCATTAAAGTTGGCGCTCCATACGTGGACGGTGCTTCTGTTGGCGCAAAGGTTATTAAGAACGGCAAAGGCAAGAAGATTGTTGTTGCTACTTACAAACCAAAGAAAAATGAAAAACGCAAGATGGGTCATAGACAACCATACACAAAGGTTGAAATTTCAGCTATCAATGCGTAATGACAAAAGCAACATTTTATTTTGACGAAAACGTTCCTTACGGTTTCTTAATTTCTGGTCATTCAGGCTTTGCTGAAAGTGGAGAAGACATTGTTTGTGCTTCTGTTTCTTCAGTAGCTTATATGGTAGCGAATACCATAACTGAGATTTTAAAGGTTAACGCTGAAATCGAAGTTAATGACGGAAAAATGAAGCTCATTGTAAATAAGGAACAAAGACATATCACGAAGGATATTTTACTTGGTCTGAAGCTTCATTTAGAGGGTTTAGAAGAGCAATATCCCGAGTTTATAGAAACACTTACGGAGGTGTAACGAATGCTTAAGATTAATATCCAATTATTTGCTCATAAAAAAGGTATGGGTTCTACACGTAACGGCCGTGATTCAGAGTCTAAAAGACTTGGTGCTAAACGTGCAGACGGTCAACACGTTCTTGCAGGTAACATCCTTGTAAGACAAAGAGGTACAAAAATCCACCCAGGCACAAACGTTGGTAAGGGTAAAGATGATACATTATTTGCTCTTGTTGACGGTCAGGTTCGTTTTGAACGCCTTGGCAAAG
>JAZNUL010000122.1:0-16630 GCA_045592285.1 Acutalibacteraceae bacterium | reverse complement strand
AAGAACTGATTGAGGTTGTTGATTTGCTTGTGCAAGCATTGCTTGAGCAGCCTGAGTGAGAACATTCATCTTTGTGTAGTTCATCATCTCTTTAGCCATGTCAGTATCACGAATACGTGAGTTAGCTGCTGACATGTTTTCTGCTGTTGTATCAAGGTTGTTGATTGTGTACTCAAGACGGTTCTGGATAGCACCGAGGTTAGCACGAGCTGTTGAAACTTTGTTGATAGCAGTTTTAACAGTTGCCATTGCAGCGTTAGCAGCAGATGCTGTTGAAACCTCAAGACCAGAAACGCTAAGAGCGCCAGCATCAAGAGCTGTAACAGAAACTGTAAGTGTATCTGTTGCTTCTGTACCAATCTGAAGCTGTGTATTTAATGTACCGTCAAGTAATGTTGTGTTGTTGAAGTTTGTTGACTCTGTGATACGAGAAATTTCTGTAGCAAGAGCATCAAGTTCAGCCTTAATAGCTGGACGGTCAACACCTGAATCATAAATGCCATTAGCAGCTTTAGTTGTTAATTCAACCATTCTGTTAAGCATGTTGTGAATTTCAGTTGTAGCACCTTCAGCTGTTTGAACAAGAGAGATAGCATCCTGTGCGTTTGCAGAAGCTTGTTCGAGACCCTTAATCTGAGCCTTCATTTTTTCACTAATTGCAAGACCAGATGCATCGTCACCAGCACGGTTAATTCTGAAACCTGAAGATAATTTCTCAAGGCTCTTTGAAACCTGGCTGTTGTTCATGTTTAACTGTCTGTTTGCGTTAATACCCATTGTGTTTGTTCTAACTACCATACCCATAAATCTTTTCCTCCTTGAAAATTGTGTTACCGAAAAAGCTCCTTGCTTTTTCTTTTAAGCAACACATTTTAATAAAATATTTATTTCCAATGCCTGACTGCTACCCAAAAACAGCCCTTGTGGCATTAAAAACCATAATTTATGTAGCTTACTTCGGGGTAATGCTACAAACTATTCACAACTTCAGTTTGTAACATTACCTTCATAACCAAGGTAAGTCAATTCGGGAAAGAATTATTAACTCAAGTAATTTTAGTTTCTTGCAATAGGTTTTTACTCTCAGCCTACCGGCTGTGGGTACAACCGGTAGGATATATTACGGAGTAAATTATTGAAGTAACTGAAGAACAGCTTGTGGCTGTTGGTTTGCCTGAGCAAGCATTGCCTGAGCAGCCTGAGTAAGAACGTTCATCTTTGTGTAGTTCATCATCTCTTTAGCCATGTCAGTATCACGAATACGTGAGTTAGCTGCTGACATGTTTTCTGCTGTTGTATCAAGGTTGTTGATTGTGTACTCAAGACGGTTCTGGATAGCACCGAGGTTAGCTCTTTCAGTAGAAACTGTGTTGATAGCAGCTTTAACAGTTGCTAATGCAGCGTTAGCAGCAGATGCTGTTGAAACATCAAGACCTTGAACGCTAAGAGCGCCAGCATCGAGAGCTGCAACAGAAACTGTAAGAATATCTGTACCCTCTGTACCGATCTGGAGTTGAGTTTCGAGATTACCATCAAGTAATGTTGTGCTGTTGAACTTTGTTGATGTTGTGATACGAGAAATTTCTGTAGCAAGAGCATCAAGTTCAGCTTTGATAGCAGGGCGGTCAACGCCTGTATCATAGATACCATTAGCAGCTTTTGTGCAAAGCTCTGTCATTCTGTTAAGCATGTTGTGGATTTCAGTTGTAGCACCTTCAGCTGTCTGTACAAGAGAGATAGCATCCTGTGCGTTTGAAGAAGCCTGTTCGAGACCTTTGATCTGAGCTTTCATTTTTTCGCTGATTGCAAGACCAGAAGCATCGTCACCAGCGCGGTTAATTCTGTAACCTGATGAAAGTTTTTCGAGGCTCTTTGAAACCTGACTGTTGTTCATGCCTAACTGTCTGTTAGCATTGATACCCATAATGTTTGTTCTAACTACCATACCCATAATAATTTCCTCCTTGAAATCTGCATCACCTACCTGACGTCCTTGTCTGGCTTTTTTGGCAACGCTATTTTTAATTTTAATTTTTTTGTAGGTGTTCAACTCAGCGGGTGACTGTGTTGTCCTTACACCTATGATTATTCTCCGCTTAAGAAAAAACTAAAGTGATTTTTGATAAATTTTTTAGATTTGTTGGTTTTGCACAGTTTATCGCTATGACTCATTGGTTAATTCGCACTAAAAACTAACCACTTAGCTACTGACCTACTGACTACTTGAAATAAAAGCCACTTTCTGCTATTATATATAGTATAGAAAAATCACGAGGTGTAAACTATGAGTCAACCACTACTTTCAATAGGTATGATTGTTAAAAATGAAGAAAGATGTTTAGAGAAATGTCTTAATGCACTCGAACCTTTAAGACAAGCTATTCCTTGTGAATTAGTTATTGCGGATACTGGTTCTACTGATAAAACAAGAGAAATCGCAGAAAAGTATGCTGATATTCTTTTCGACTTTGAATGGGTAAACGATTTTTCAAAGGCAAGAAATGCCGTTATGGATAAATGCAGTGGCAAATGGTATCTCACGCTGGATGCAGACGAATATTTAGTTCCCGATATAGATGAACTGGTAAATTTCCTCACAAGCAAATCTGCAGACAAGATGAAAGAAGCTACAATAATACAGCGCAATCATTTTGCTAAAAATATGGATGGAAAATATTCTGATTTCAATGCTAAAAGAATGTGTCGTATGAATACAGGAACACGTTACACAAGTACAATCCATGAATATTTTGACATTCCTGTGACCTATGATGAAATATACATCTTAAATAATACCATCCTCGACCACGATGGATATGCTCATCTTTCGCCTGAACACAAAGCACAAAAAGAAGCACGTAATTTGGAATTATTGAAAAAGAAACTTGAGGATGAGCCGAACAATCTTCGTGTAATTCTTCAATGTCTTGAATCTTCCGCTTTCAACAAAGAGAACCGCCGTTACTATACTAAATATGCAATTGAAAAATTAAAAAACACCTCTCGTTCTGATCCATATTGGGATTCTGCTGCAGCGAACTGTGCAAAACAAATAGCATTATATTTAAACTACGATAACGACCCAACTATTGAAGAGTGGTTAGACTGGTCTTTCAAAACTTTCCCTGATTCAGAACATATTACCATAGACGTAAAATATATTTATGTCAAACATCTTTTTTCTAAAGAGAAATATATTGAATGTATAAAAATCGGTAAAGAGTATCTAAAAAATTTATCAAAACGAAAAAAACAAAACAATATTGCTACTTTAGATAAAATAATGGTAACCCTGCTCCATGCTCACGAATACCATAAAAATGAAATTCAGATTATTATAGCCGATGCTATGCTAAAAGAAGAACGTGAAAGTGAAGCTACAAAACTACTTACTGAAACCAATCTTTATAAACAAGATGAAAAAATCATTTCTAATTGGTTTACAGTAATATCACATCTTAATAAAGATGATAAAAATGCTTCACAGATAAGCAAGCATCTTTGCTCGATTTTAAATAAATCAAAAAATGACTCTTCAACTACATATGATATTATACTTAATAAACTCACTTCTTCTTTCTCTGTTTGCTCTAAAAACGAAACTTACAAGTTATTAACAGAGTTCCCTGGTGTAATTGGTATTTCTGCAAAACTCACTGATACAAAAGACAAAACAGAAGCAGAAAAATATTTAAGCGAAATCGAAAGCTGGGAAGAATTTATGCCTTCAGCTTTAAAACAAGCACTTTTACTAAAAACTACTCTTCCAAAAACTTTTTATCTAATGTCTTCCTCTCGTTTGGGTTTGCTTGTAAATGATCTGAGTAATGTTGCAGGAGATTTATCAGATGTTTTAGTGGAATACTATTGTGATATTGAAAAGTTAAAAGATTTTCCGTACATTTCTTTTTATTTCAATTTATTATTAACAATACTTTTCAATGATAACTTATCTTTGGATAATGATACAAAACTGAAACTGATAAATAAATTCTCAATTGTTGCCGATTGCTATTTAAACGCTTGTTACAATTCTGAATTACTCAAAAACGAAAAATTTGTAGTTTGTATCCCTACACTTCATTTGTTTGCATGGTACTTAGTTAAAGCAACAAAAGAAAAAGAATCAAATCCATTAGAGTACATAAAAACTTTAAGAACAGCTTTACAAAAAATCCCTCAAGCAAAACAAATTATAGAATTCTTAATTGAAGAATTTAAAAACGAAGAAGAATTAAAGCGTCAAGAAAAAATAAAAACCGCTTCACCAGAGCTTTTAGCAATGGCAGAGCAGTTAAAGACAATGCTTAAAGCTTTCCCAGAAAACTCGCCTGAACTTTTGGCAATAAAGCAGAGCCCTGTTTATAAACAAGTTGCATTTTTGATTGAAGATTAACTAAAAACGACCAGTTCATTGAACTGGTCGTTTCGTCATTTAATTAAAAAGTTGTAATATATTCTGCGCATTGCTCATTCTGTGAGTAAGAATTGTTGTTGAAACCTGCTCTAACAACTGGTTTTTAGTGTATTCCATCATCATTTTTGCATAGTCAACATCACGAATTCTTGAGTTTGCTTCGCTAAGATTCAAATAAGTTTCTTCTAAATTTGCCATTGTGTACTCAAGTCTGTTCTGAGTAGCGCCAACCTTTGAACGCTCTCTTGACACCTGATTAATAGCATCTTTTACTATTTGCATTGCTTCCTGTGCTTTTTCTGGTGAAGAAACGTCAATTTTATCTAACCCCAAAGCAGTAGCATCTAAACCGCCGATTGTTACTGTAAGAACATCCTTCTCATCGGCACCAATCTGGAAATTAACGTCTTTAAAGCTACCATCAAGCAACGTTTTATTGTTAAAATTAATAGATTTACTTACACGATTAATTTCAGCAATCAAGGCATCAATTTCATCCTGTATGGCAACTCTGTCAACAGTAGTGTCATAAACGCCATTTGAAGCTTTTGTTGTAAGCTCAACCATTCTGTTAAGCATATTGTGAAGTGTACCCATTCCACCTTCAGCAGTTTGGAGTAATGAAACAGTATCCTGAACGTTTAACTGAGCCTGTTCAAGACCTGTTAACTCACCTTTTAATTTTTCACTTATAGCAAGACCTGCTGCATCATCAGCGGCAGAATTAATTTTGTAACCACTTGAGAGTTTTTCCATATTGCTTTGAATATTTTTCTGGTGAATCTTGATATTTCTTGATGCATTCATTGCAGAAACATCTGTCTGAATTGAATTACTCATAATGCTACCTCCTTGTAACAACTGTCTTATTCTTTAAATTTATAATAGCATAAGAACTATATAGTGTCAAGAAACAAAAATGCTGAGCACCAATATGCTCAGCATTTCGTATTTTATTTTACTACGTCTGTTTTTACATTTGTAAACGCTTTAAAAACGTCTCTTAATAAGTCCATAAAAATTTCAAATACAGGAAGCATTATATTTGAAATTGAATAACTTGCTTCGCTTCTTACGCCGCCCTCAGCGATTTTTGAACCACTTTGTGTTGCAAGGAAGCTTGAAGTTAATTCGTAAGTGTGGTAGCTATCAAGGTCACCTTCATCGAGCTCAATAATTCTTGCACCTTGAAGCATATTATTATAGTATGAGTGGTATGTAGCACCTGGTGTCTGAACAAGGTCAATACCATTGATATCTGCTACAAAGCTGTTAACGTGGTCGTGACCCACAACAACTGCAAGAACGTCGCCACCAGCCTTCATTGCATCCCATTGACCATCAGAACCATTACCTGGGCAACTCTTTTCAAAAATGTAACCATCAAACTTATCAATTTTTGGAACATAAGAATAAATTCCACCATCATTAAAGTTATATGTAAGTTCGCCTAAAGATGTATCTGTTTCATAAAAAAGAACTTCAACAGCCTCTTTTGGAATGATGTGCTGGAATGCGATTGATGGAACTATTTTACCATCATTTTTTGCGGTAATTGCATCACGTGTAGTGTTGTACCATTCTATCTGGTCTGCTCTCACCCAATCATAACCGAGCCATTCACCATTTTCATCATGCATAGATGTACCTGAATCAAACATCCAGAGGTTAAATGCAATATCGTTACCCTTGCTTGAATAAATAAGAAGATTGTGGTTTGCACAACCGTGAAGAGCAGGGTCTGCATCGTAAGCTAAACAGCCTTCGTATTTCTGATACTCAGCTAATTGTTGCTCTGCTGTGAAATTCTCTCTTTCAACATCGTGATTACCAAATACAAATGTAAATGGAACATTACGCTCTGCAAGTGGTGTTAATAACTGGTCATAAGCACGAACATCTTCTGAAACGATGTTATCACCATCAAACACAACTAAATCAGGGTCAGAATAATCAAGTGCTTCTTCAATAAATGTAAGCATAGATGGTTCAATAGGATAAACATCTTGAACGTCAGCAAGAACAAGAATTTTAAAAGTTCCGTTTCTTCTGAATCTTAAAACATCGTTTTCGCCAATTCCTGCCGCAAAAGAAGTTACTGCAAATGAAAACAACATACTTACAACAAGTAAAATTGAAATTGCTTTTTTCATAATTATCTCCTGTTTCTTTTTTACGTAATTATTTATTATATTTTACTACTAATTCTTTAAAGTGTCTACCCTTTTCTTCAAAATTCCTATAGAAATTATAACTTGCAGCCGCTGGAGAGAATAAGCAAACACCGTTTTCTTTGGTTTCTCTTATCGCATTTATTACTGCATCTTCCATATTTTCTGCATAAAATGCATTTACCTGAGTATTATGAAGCTTTACATCATCCAAAATATCGTGTCCTGTTTCAGGGAGACCAATAAGATTTTTAATATCACTGTTTATAAGAAAATCTATAAATTCCTTGTAATCAATACCTCTGTCAAGGCCGCCGAAAATGAGAGTTTCTACATTGCCTAATGCCTTTATGGCACCCATAACTGCAGTAGGTATTGTAGCAATGCTGTCATTATAATAAGAAACGCCCTTGAATTTACCAACAAATTCCATTCTGTGTTCAATGCCGTTAAATCCTTTTATAGCATTTCTTATGCTGTCATCGTCAACCCCAAAAATCCTTGCAACTTCTAAAGCATATGCAATATCCTGACGATTGTGTTCGCCCTTTAAATGCTCAGTACTGTGCCACAATTCATTGACAAATTCATCATTTTGGGCTTTTGTAAAACCAACCTTGTGTGGCGTACCACCGATTGACTTTGTAATATCAAGTCCGTGACCCACATCCTGCTCATCGTTATAAACAAAATAATTGTCTCTTGTCTGATATCTTGTTATATTAAGCTTAGAATTTGCATAACCCGAGAAACCAGTTTTATAATGGTCTAAGTGCTCTTCATAAATATTTACAAGAACAGCTACCTCTGGCGAAGCAGTTGTAAACTCAAGCTGATGTGAGGACATTTCAATTACGGCAATTAAATCTTCACCCTCATCTGCTTTTTCAAACACAGGAACACCGATATTACCTATAAGGCAGGTATTTTTACCACCAGCCTTTAACATCTCATAAATAAGAGTAGATGTAGTTGTTTTACCTTTAGAGCCTGTTATACCAACAACAGTAGGCTTTGCAAATCTCAAAAACATATCTGTCTGGCATGTGATTTCGGTAGTAGGCGGATATTTTACATCATCTAAAAAAGCGATGCCTGGGCTTTTAAAAACAAGGTCAAAGTCACCCAAATATAAAAGGTAGTCATCACCGCATATTAAATCTACGTTTTTGTCATCAATCTTAATGTAGTTTTTATCAGCAATTGTTATTTTCTTTTCGGGCAAATGCTTTCTTATATAATTATAAGTGGAAATGCCCTCTCTGCCATAACCTAATATAAGAATTTTTTTCTCTTTAATATATTCAATAATTTGCGACATAAAAATCTCTCCGCAATTAATTTTGAAACCGCTTCCCACCTGTTAAGATGGAAAGCGGATTTTTTATTATTCAGCAAAAGCGTAGCCGTTTTTACCATGTTTCTTTACGTAGTACATAGATTCGTCAGCTTTTTCAAATAATTCGTTGTAATCCATTCCTGTTTCAGGATAAATTGCAACACCGATTGAGCAAGACATAACTCTGTCTTTTGCCTTTTCTAATTTTACGCTGTGACAAATCTTTTCAATTTCTTTTGCTTTTTCTTCAACAAGCTCTTTTACATCACCCAAGCCGTTAACAAAGATAACAAATTCTTCACCGCCGACACGTCCTAAAATATCAGTAGAACGGAATGCAAGAGTTAATTTACTTGTGAATTCTCTTAAGAAGATATCACCCTCGTGGTGACCATAAGTATCATTAAGAAGCTTGAAATCGTCAATATCAATAAGGAACATAGTGCCTGGCTCATTAGGATATTCCTTGATAAGCTCATTGATTTTAAGACCTGTTGAAACTTTATTGAGGAAGCCTGTAAGCTGGTCTGTTTCAGCCTGTGCTATAAGTCTTGATTTTTCTTTCTTTTCTTTATCAATATCTGAAATAGTGCCTATAAAACGAACCGCATTGCCATCGCCATCAAAAATAGAAGCGAACTTAATTCTGTGCCATACAACATCGTTTCTCTGGTTAATAATTCTTGCATCAAAAATATTAATTCTCTTACCAGAAAGTGCATTACTTACTGCTTCAATAAAAAGAGGAATATCTCTGTGATCAAGAACGTTACCATAAGTGATATACTCAATAGCATCTTCTACTCTTGTTGCAGTACGGAGAGTTCTCAAGATTTTAGGTGAACATTCTAATGTATCAGTTGCAACGTCGTAATTGAACATAATATCATCAGAAATTTCTTCAATAAGTTCATATCTTTCTTTTTCTTCCTGAATTCTTATCTGAAGACGTTTCATTTCAGTAATGTCAACAATATTACAAATAAAACGCTGTTCGTTTTCTTGTGCACTGTGTGGTTTTCTTACAGAGAAAAGTGCCCAGGCAACTTCGCCGTTCTTTTTGTTTATACGGCATTCAAATTTCTGAACCTCACCCGGTTTATAAGCTGTATTAACACGGGATATAATATTCATAAAATCGTCATAATGGAAAAGATTAAGTCTTACTTCTTGTGGAAGCGTTTCATACTCATCTCTTGTATAACCAAAAAGAGCAAAAAAGCCCTCATTTGTGTATTCAAGCTTAACACCCTCAGAGTGTGGAGAAACCATAGCAATACCCGCAACCGTATCGCTTAATATCATCTCGAGTTCAGCTTTTTCGAGTTCGCTCTCCATTTTTCCACCGTATAACATACTCTTAACCCACCTTTGTAGAAAATCATCAATTTTTTCAAGCAAGATAATATATATTTGTGATTATAACACATTTTTTTTCATTTAACAAGGTTTTTTTGAAAACACTTGAATAAATTAACAAAATTTTATATAATCTATTTGTTGGATTATGTCTACAGATATAAATAGTACTATAATAAATAAAAAATATATATGCACTGGTGAAATTATATGTTAGAATTAGTAAATTTATCATTCAAAATCAATGATGATGGAAACAAAAAAGAAATTTTAAACGATGTTTCTTTAACACTTGAAGACGGAAAATTTCTTGTAATTACAGGGCCTAATGGCGGCGGTAAATCAACGCTTGCAAAACTTATAATGGGTATTGAAAAGCCAACTGGCGGTAAAATTCTCTGGAATGGCACTGATATTACAAATATGTCAATAACAGAAAGAGCAAACTTAGGTATAGGCTACGCTTTTCAACAACCACCCAGATTTAAAGGTCTTACTGTAAGAGATTTGTTAAGCCTCGCTCACGGAAGTACACTTCCTGAAGACCAATGCTGCACTTATCTCACAAATGTTGGTCTTTGCTCAAAAGATTATCTTAATCGTGAAGTTGATGCAACTCTTTCAGGTGGCGAAATAAAAAGAATAGAAATTGCAACAATTATGGCAAGAAATGTAGACCTTGCTATTTATGACGAGCCTGAGGCAGGTATTGACCTCTGGAGCTTCAATATGTTAATAGAAAGCTTTAAAAATATTTCTGCTAAGCAAAAGCAAAGTATGATTATAATTTCTCACCAAGAAAGAATTATGAAAATAGCAGACGAAATAGCAATAATCGCTAATGGCACAGTTAAGAAAAAAGGTTCTGTTGATGAAGTTTTTCCACTTTTGATGGAAGAATTCAATAACGTCTGCAATTTCAGATAAGGAGGTATTGTTGTGCAGAATATAGATTCACATATGTTAAAAACAATAGCAGATTTGCATGACGTACCAAAAGGTGCTTATAATATACGCCGTAATGGTGAAAGTGCAGGTCGTGCATCTACAGCAAATATTGTAATCGAAAACAAGAAAGACAAGCCTGGCATTGATATAACAATTAAACCAGGTACTAAAAATGAAAGCGTTCATATTCCTGTTATCATTACCGAAACAGGCGTTGACGATTTAGTTTATAACGATTTCTACATTGGTGACGATGCAGACGTTTTAATTGTTGCAGGTTGTGGAATTCATAACTCAGGTGACAAGAAAAGTGAGCACGATGGTATTCATCGTTTCCACATAGGTAAAAACGCCCGCATTAAATACGTTGAAAAGCATTATGGCGAGGGTACCGGCACAGGCGAAAACGTTTTAAACCCTGTTACCGAAATATTTATGGATGAAAATTCATATTGTGAAATGGAAATGGTGCAGATTGAAGGCGTTGATTCAACAAAAAGAAACACTATTGCAAAGTTAGCGTCAGGTGCTCATCTTCTCATTTTAGAAAAGCTTATGACTCACGATAATCAGGTTGCCCATTCAGATATGACTATCGAATTAAACGGCGTTGATGCTTCTTCACAGATTATCTCACGTTCTGTAGCGAAAGATAATTCTGAGCAGGTTTTCTACCCTAAAGCAGTAGGTAACGCTAAGTGCAGAGCGCACGTTCAATGTGACTCAATTATTATGGGTAATGCTCATATACGTTCCATTCCAGAAATTGCTGCTAATCACTGTGATGCAAATATCGTTCACGAAGCCGCTATTGGTAAAATAAATAATGACCAGCTTTTAAAGCTTCAGACTCTTGGCAAAACAGAAGAAGAAGCAGAAGAAATTATTATAAATTGTTTCTTGAGATAAAACACAAATTTTAAGGAAGTGTTTCAAATGAAAAAAAGAGTTCTTGCATTTGACTTTGGTGCTTCAAGTGGCAGAGCAATTCTTGCTACATTTGACGGCAAAAAAATAGACCTTCAGGAAGTTCATCGTTTTTCAAACGACCCTGTAAGCATTAATGGTACTGTTTACTGGGATATTCAAAGACTTTTCTTTGAAATAAAGCAAGGTATGGTAAAAGCCAAAGAATTCGGTGGATTCGACAGCATAGGCATTGATACCTGGGGTGTTGACTTCGGACTTTTAAGAAAAGACGGCACTTTAGTCGAAAACCCTGTTCATTACCGGGATAAGAGAAACAGCGGTATGATTGAAAAGGCAGAAGAATACATTTCAAAAGAAAAAATGTATGATATAACTGGTATTCAGTTTATGGATTTTAATACTGTTTTCCAGCTTCTTTCTTTAAAAGAAAATCGCCCTTATATTTTAGATGAAGCAGAAACAATGCTTTTTACCCCTGACCTTTTAAACTATATGCTCACTGGAGTAAAATCAACTGAGTTTTCTATTGCAACTACTTCACAGATGGTTGATTTAAAAACAAATGACTGGTCAGATGAAATTATAAACGCTTTAGGTCTCCCAAAAAGACTTTTAACTAAAATTGTTCCTACTGGTACTAAAATAGGCACTTTAAGTGATGAAATCTGCGAAGAACTCTCTTTACCTGAAGCCGATGTTATTGCAGTTGCTGCTCACGATACACAAAGTGCTATTACTGCTGTACCTTGTCAGGATGATGACTTTATATTCATAAGCTGCGGCACCTGGTCACTCTTCGGCACAGAAGTTAAAGAGCCGATTATCAACGAAGCCTCTAAACGTCTTAACGTTACTAACGAAGGTGGTTACGATTTCACAACTGCATTCTTAAAGAATATTATCGGTTTATGGCTCATTCAGGAAAGCAGAAGACAATGGAAGCGTGAAAATATAGAATATTCTTACGCCGACTTAGAAAGATTAGCATTAGAATGTGAACCATTCAAATGCTTCATTGACCCTGATTCACCAGAATTCGGTTCTATGGGTAATATTTCAAAACGAGTTCAGGAGTATTGTCAAAGAACTAACCAATACATACCGCAGACTCCTGGTGAAATTATGCGTTGTATTTACGAAAGTCTTGCTTTAAAATATCGTTTCACCTTTGACGGAATAAAAGAGTGTACCCAAAAAGAATATGACAGAATCCACGTTATGGGTGGCGGCACTAAAGACAAACTTCTTTTACAGATGACTGCCGAAAGCTGTAACGTAAAAGTTTACGGCGGACCTATTGAAGCAACTGCATTAGGTAACGTAGCAGTTCAACTCATTTCTACAGGCGTCATAAAAGATATTAAAGAAGCAAGAAAAATTATCGCAGAGGGTGAAAATCTCACTTGCTACACCCCTACCGAAAACGAAAAATGGGAAGAAGCATATAAGAGATTTAAAGAGATAATCAAATGACAATCACACCAAAATTATCTTCAGAAAATATAGACTACGTCTTTTCAGTTGCTGGCAGAATTCTTTCAGAAAGCTCCGAAAGATTACCGTCAACACCAGGCGAAGCATATTCTGCAAGGCTTATATTAAACGAACTGAAAAATTATTGCGATGAAACAAACGAAGAAAGCTTTACAACCCACTTAAGAGTTGGTACTCTTCTTTTAAAAATCCTTTGCACTCTTTTAGTTTTATCTGCAATTATTTTCAAAGCTTCAACACTTAAGGGAGCGGTTGTCCCTGTGTGTATATGCACAGTGTTAAGTGTTCTTATATTCTCCATTTTTGCTTACAAATTTTTCTTTGACGGAAAAGCATTGGACTCTTTATTTCCAAAAAGAATGTCTATTAACGTATTTGCAAAAAGATATTCACATTCAAAAGCACAAAACAGGGTTGTTTTAGTAGCACGTGCTGATGCACCTAAAAGTCAACGATTTTTTCTTTACAAAACAAACCTTACAACTGTTCTTTTGGGACTTTGTGTTTTAGGTAACACACTCACATTCATTTCTTGTGTTTTGTATTTATTTTCGGGTGCACCTGAAAACACTCCGATATTCAACTTTTTGTCTTCATTGTCGCTTTTATTTTTGATATTCTATTTAGCGGCAATATTACTTGTTCACCCCACAAAAGCTGCTTCTGGACTTTCTTCAAGCATAATTCCCGCAGCAACCATTACTGCTATTATGAAGCAAATGGATGAAAACAACTTCAGATACAATCAAACTGAATTTTGTTGCCTTATAGTTGGTAGTGAATATTCAAACCACGCTGGTGCTTATGCATTCGCTTTAAAACACAAAAAATTGATGAGTGATATTCCAACTGTATTTATACCAGTTGAAGAACTGACCACTTCAAAAAATTTAGCTATATTCTTTAAAGATGGTAGCGGTAACGAGGGCAGTAAAGACACAGCCAATATTATGTCTGATGCTTGTGAAAACTTAAACCTTAAAATTCATAAGGAAAACACTATTATAGGAACTTCAAGCTTCACACCTTTTACTGTTCATCATTTTGCATCGTGTTCTCTCGGCACTTCTAAAAAATACATAAACAAGTGCTTCAGTTCTAAAGATTTGCTTTCTAATGTGTCAAGAAAAACAATTTTTGATGCAGCGAATATTTTAATGGAAACAACAAACTATTACGATAATGCAAGATTATAAATTTAAAATAAAGGACGACAATTTACTATGGCTAAAATTTTAAATTCAAAAGTAAAAAACATCCCTTGGCAAGACAAACCAGCAAACTGTACTGACCCTGTATGGCGTTACACAGAAAACCCTATTATCGACAGAAGCTTCGTTAAAGATGCAAACAGTATTTTCAACTCAGCTGTTGTAAGACGTGATAAAGAAGACGACTTTGCAGGTGTTTTCAGACTTGATGATATTACACGTGAGCAATATCTCGTTACAGGCTTCAGCAAAGATGGTATTCACTGGCAATTAAACGATGAAAAAATCTTCCGTGGTTATGACCCACGCCTTTGCGAAATTGATGGCAAATATTATCTTTCGTGGGTATGCCACACTGATAGAGGCACTTCAATAGGTATTGCAGTTACAGAAGATTTTGTTAACTGGGATAGAAAAGAAAATGCTGTTTTACCAGTTTCAAGAAACGGCGTATTATTCCCAAGAAAAGTAAATAATGAATATATGATATTCACCCGTCCTTGCGATAAAGGTCACACACCTTATGGTGATATTTTCTTAAGCCATAGCCCTGACCTTACATACTGGGGCAAACATCGTTTTGTTATAAAACCAGAAAACAACTGGGAAATGACAAAGGTTGGCGCTGGTCCTACACCTATTGAAACCGATGAAGGCTGGCTTTGCTTCTACCACGGCGTTATTACAAGTTGTAATGGTTTCACCTACAGTATGGGTGCTATGGTTACAGACATAAATGAGCCTTGGCGCGTTTTACACAGAGCAGACTGTTATTTATTAAGCCCACGTGAAACTTACGAATTTGTTGGCGACGTTCCAAACGTTGTGTTCCCTTGTGCTGCTTTAGCAGATAGCGACACAGGCAGAATTGCAGTTTATTATGGCGGTGCTGACACAGTTGTAGGTCTCGCATTCACCACAGTTGATGAAGTTGTTAACTTTATTAAAGAACACGATATGATAAAGTAATATGAACATTAAAAGTTATATAGGCAATAAAGCCTTTTATAAAATGGTGCTTAGCATCGCAATACCGATGATGGTGCAGAATTTTATTTCAAATTTTGTTAACCTTTTAGACAACCTTATGGTTGGTTCTCTCGGTACTGAAGAGATGTCTGGTGTCTCCATTGTAAACCAGTTATTTTTCGTTTTCACCTTAGCACTTTTTGGTGCAGTAAGCGGTGCGGGTATTTTCACCTCACAATTCCACGGTAAAAACGACCACGATGGCATAAGATATACAATAAGATTTAAAACTGTTACGGTTTTAATACTCGCTTTTATAGCACTTCTTGTTTTCATTTTTTTTGGTGATACCTTAATTGGTCTTTACCTTCACGAAGCAGAAAGTACTGAAAACTTAGAGCTTACAGCGACGATAGCGAGAAAATATCTTAACATTATTCTTTTCAGCCTTTTCCCGTTTGCGATTTCAAATATTTTTTCAAGCACATTAAGAGAAACCGGTCAGACAGTTATACCAATGATAACAGGTTTTGTTGCCGTGTTTACCAACTGTGCATTAAACTATATTTTAATCTTCGGTAAGTTTGGTGCTCCAGCTTTAGGTGCTGAGGGTGCCGCTATTGCAACTGTCATTTCAAGATATGTAGAATGTGCAGTGTTTATAATTTATGTGTTTATAAAGCGAAAAGCTTACCCTTTCTTTAAGGGTGCATTCAGAACACTTTATATACCAAAGGATTTATTAAAACGAATTACCGTTAAGGGAACTCCTCTTTTAGTAAACGAATTTTTATGGGCAGCTGGTATGTCAGTTCTCAGTATGAGCTATAGTCTTCACGGAATTGCAGTTGTTGCAGGCTACAGTATCTCTTCAACAGTTGTTAACCTTATGAGCATCACGTTCCAAACCTTAGGCTCGTGCATAAGCATAATAGTTGGTAAATTATTAGGCGCAGGCAAATTCAAAGAAGCTATTGATACAGTTAAAAAGATGTTTGCCTTTACACTATTTGCCAGCGTGCTCGTGGGAATTTCAATATTCCTTTTAAGCAAGCCTATTCTTATGCTCTATAACACTTCTGAGGAATCAAAAATGTATGCTGAATTCTTTATGAAAACAGTCGCAATAACTGTTCCTATAGGTGCATTTGCTCATGCTTCATACTTCACATTACGAAGTGGTGGCAAAACCTTTGTAACTTTTCTTTTTGACAGCGTTTTCTTATTATGCTTCGCTGTTCCTCTTGCATTCACGCTCTATTATGTATTCGGGTTATCAATATTTATTATTTTCCCTATAATACAATGCTCAGATTTAATAAAAGATGCCATAGGTTTCATTCTTATAAAAAAGAAGGTCTGGGTTAACAATATAGTAGGTTAAAAAATAAAATCCCATACGAAGTTAATTCTTCGTATGGGATAATTTTATTTTTTATTGAACTGCAAGTTCTTGCTTTGTTTTTCTATTTTCTTCTGCCCAACGAGCTTTTTTTGCTACCTTATACTCATACATATTGTCGTCCATACGTTTCATAAATCCGTCGCTGTCTTTTTCTTTGCCAACTGTAAATTGAGCATAACCATAAGAAAACGATAACTCGTAAGGATAATCACCAGAAGCATTTCTTTCATCTGCAACCGCTGTAAGTTTCTGCATAAGTGCTTCAATACTATCATTATCAAGCATTGGAGTAATAATTATGAATTCGTCACCGCCATAACGGGCTGCAAAATTCATTTTACCTAAGTTGTCTCTCAATATACTACCAACCTGAGAAATAGCATCATC
>JAZNUL010000121.1:0-6224 GCA_045592285.1 Acutalibacteraceae bacterium | reverse complement strand
CGTTTTTCCAAGGTCTGTTTATGGCGCCTCACATAGTATGCCAGGCACTTATGGGAGTTGCTTTGATAGCTGAAGTTATGAAAGAAAAAGGATACGAAATATTCCCTGATTCCGGTGATGAAAGATATGATATAACGCAGTCAGTTGTTTTTCACAGTGAAGAAAAAATGACTGCATTTATAAGGGGTATTCAGAAAGCTTCGGCAATTGACGGCAACGTTGTGCCTTATGCCTGGGATATGCCGGGATATACAGAAAAAGTTATTATGGCAGCCGGCACGTTCATGCAGGGCGCTTCAATTGAACTCAGTGCAGACGGACCTATTAGAGAGCCTTATGCTGCTTATGTTCAGGGTGCGCTTACATATGAGCATGCAAAGCTTGGCATAATGTACGCACTCAACGAACTTGATAAGATCTGCTGATTTATGAAAAAATTTTTATCGTTATTTGTTTCTATTTCACTCATTGAGTTAAACGGACAGCAAATCAATAAAAATGTTTTAAGTGCTGAAGAATTTTCAGAATTAAGAAAAGCTATTTATAAAGATATATCTTCTATGACGTCTGAACAATGGTTTAAACCTGAAACTTCTTTTGGTATGCTTAGTTTTAACGATGATGAATACAGTGAAGATGCGATGAACAAAAAAATGTTTATGTTTTCTGGACATCAGGTTTTAATTCCTGTTACAAGCGAAACACAGAACACAGTTGAATTTTTAAAAAAATATAATTTGTTTAAATATTTAGAAAATAATGTAACAGATTTTGAAGCGTATCTTTTTGACGTTAATGCTTCTGAATACTGGAAAAGTGGTTATGTTTCATTTGGTATAGATGCTATGAACGAAGCCGAATTATTCAATGATATTTCTGATTATTTATCTGATTCGGTTTTATACAACGCTGCATTTATTATTGATAAAAATGCACCACTCTCCCACTCTACACTTTTCACATCTGAATATTCAATTCACGTAGCAAATTACGGAGAAGTTTTAGACACCGAAGATAATCCAGTTAAGAGAAATATAGATGAGTTAGTAGTTTCAGGCTACGCTACAAAACTTTCTGAAAGCACGGCGAAAGAATATTTTGAAAAATCGCACTTCAAATATTACTCAGGCACTGGTGGTAATCTTCTTTTAGTTTATTACCCAGAACGTGGAACGTCGCAAACTTACATTTTGCCATGATTTAGGAAATAGGAAACAGGGATTAATTTAATAAATTAAAAAGTCCCAACACCTAACACCTAATATCTAATATCTAAAACAAAACACGTGTCAAGGTAAAAACCTTGACACGTGTTTTTATTATTTTTATCGCATATCTATCGGTTCAAATAAGAAACTGAACTTAAATGTTTTATCATTGAGAAGACGTTTATTTTCTTCACTATTAAGCTCTTCATTTTCGCTTATTGCATTAAAGCGCCAGTCAATATTAAGAATTGTTCTTGGCTCAGGTCTTAATTCAAAATCGTGAGCAGTTTCAGTTAATTGCTCAGCTGAATAGTGTGAAGCGTTAAATGAGAAGTCTTTTGTTTCATCTGCTGGTGTAACTCTGAGACCCACGCCACCCATTTCGCCTACGTCTACCCTTCTTGTTTTGTAGTGAGAAGAGTTTTCCTGTGGTCTTACATAGTGAACAAAGTTATCTGTAACAGTTAAATCATATTCACCGAAACGAGCAGATTTATAACGGTCTGGGTATGTTTCTGTAAATCCTAAACCGAAATATCTTAATTTTTCGTTTTCTTCTTTTAATATAAATTCAAGACCGAAACGTGGAAGAAGAGGGGCAACGTCTTTAACAGTACCATCTGCAGTAATTTTTAATGTGCCGTCTGCATTAAAGATATAAGTAAACACACCTTTAATTGTAGATGGACTTGCAGGGCCACCGAATGCTATAGAAGTTTCGATTTCTACTGCATCGTCTTTTTTATTTACTTTACTGTAATATGTTTTCTGGTAAGCTTTATGTAAATTATTATCGTACCATGCATCTGCAGAACCTCTGTTATAGCAAGGTGCGTGCCAGATTTGGAATCTCGTTGGTTCATCTAAAAGCTCTGTTCCGCTACGTTTAATAGATTTAATTCTACCATAGCTCTTATCGAAAACATATTCGTTATTTCCAGTTTTGATTTCTACGAAGCGTTCATTCTCATTAACGTAAATTTGATATTTTTCTCGTGTAAAGTTAGCTGCATTTACAGGTAATTCAAACTGCGAGAAACCTATTTCATAGCCTTGTGGAGCCCAAGGTGTATCTACATTCTGGTGAACTGTAACAGTCAAGAATGCATTTTCTGTTAAAGTCAATTCAGCTAAATCAAAGAGTTTATATTCTTTTTCTTGCTGTGCTTCAACATCAAGACTTTCAATTATACCCTGCTTTATTAATTGCTTACCATTAGTAACCTGCCATTTTAAGAAACAAGTTGAAAGTGAAGTGTAATATAAAACACTCTTAACTTTTAAAACACCATTCTCGAATGACATTCTGAAAGGCTCATAAACCTTTTTCATATCAAAGTAACCAGGTCTTAAAGAACGGTCTGCAAATACGAGACCATCTATACAGCAAATACTGTTATTAGGGAAGTCACCAAAGTCACCACCATAGTAGTAGCGAGGCTTACCATCATCACCCGGCATAGAAATTGAGTGATCAGCAAATTCCCAGATACAACCACCACAGAAGTTGTCATACTTATCAACTAATTCCCAGTAATCATAAACGTCACCAGTTGACATTGAGCAAACATATTCGCACATATAGAATGGTTTACTGTATTGCTCATCGTTTAAGTATTTATCAATATATGTAACACCAGCATACATTCTGCTTTCTACGTCAGAAATATCGCTGAAGTTTTCACCTTCTGGAACTGCCTTAAACTCAAGGTGTGAGTTTTCGTAATGAACTAAAGCGTTCTCATCACGAGATTTTATAAACTCTCTCATTGCTCTGTGGTTTACACCGCAACCGCTTTCGTTACCAAGTGACCACATAATTACACAGCCGTGGTTTTTATCTCTTTCATAAAGAGTTTTAGCTCTGTCTACGTAAGAAAGCTTCCAATCAGGTGAAGTTGAAAGGAATGACCAGCGAGTCCAGTCCCAGTCACTTTCTGTATTAAAGCCCATACCGTGAGTTTCAATATCTGCTTCGTTTATAATATAGAATCCTAATGCTTCTGCCAAATCGTAAAAACGTGGGTCATTAGGGTAATGAGATGTTCTAATAGCATTTACGTTTGCTCTTTTAAGTAAGAATAAATCTCTCACCATATCTTCCATTGAAACTGTGTAACCACCAGTTGGTGAGTTATCGTGACGGTTAATGCCACGAAGCTTCACAGCCTTGCCGTTTATAAGGAGTTTTTTATCTTCTATTTTCACTTCTCTTAATGCAAGCTGGAATGGAATAATTTCATCATCAACAGTAATAAAGAGTGTGTAAACAAATGGTGCTTCGTCATTCCACATAACAGGATTTTCAATCGGTAAGGTGAATTCTTTATTATTCACTTCTCCCTCATCAATTACGTCTCCTAATGGGTGCACTAAGCCGTAAACAATACTGTCTGCATTGTCTATATCACAATTGATAGAAAGTGTGCATTTTGAATAGTCTTCATTGAAGCTCTGACGGATTTCAATATCTTTTAAATAATTCTGATTTCTACTTAAAATGTAAACCTCTCTGAAAATACCTGAAAGACGGAAGTGGTCCTGGTCCTCTAAATATGAGCCATCGCACCATTTTAAAACAAGAACTTTGATTTCATTCTCACCTTTTGTGAGATATTCTGAAATATCAAATTCACTTGCTGAGTGGCTAACCTGACTGTAGCCTACGAACTGATTATTTATAAAAAGATAGAAGCAAGAAGCAACGCCTTCAAAGGTTATAATGCTCTTTCTTTCACTCATTTCTTCAGTAACTGTGAATTTTTTAGTGTAAAGACCGCAAGGGTTTTCGTCAGGTACAAATGGTGGATCTACCTGAAAAGGATAATAAAGGTTAGAATAAAGTGGTTTATCAAATACACCTATATCATAAAGCTGGAAGCACTTTGGCACTTCTACCTTCATATTATCTTCATAAAGAGATTTATCGTCTATTTCAATATTATATAAATCTTCAAAGCTACTGAAATATTTAAAATCCCATTCGCCTGAAAGATTCAACATATATTCTGACTTATTTCTGTCACCTGAAAGCGCTGTTTCAAGTGAAGCATAAGGAATAAAATATGCTCTTGGTGGTAAAGTGTTAATATGAAGATTAGTTAAATCCTCATGGTAACGAGTAATTTTCATAAAAATTCCTCCTGTGGAAAATTATAAAACTATTTTACCATTTACACCATTCTTTGTAAAGACGATAATTGACAAATAATACATAATTTAGTATTATATATGGCAGTTTTACATTTTTCACAGGAGGCTAAATATGAAAACAGAACTTTTAAAGCTTTTATGCCGAAATGCAAGATACACTAACGAAGAATTAGCGGTAATGCTTGGCAGTGATGAAAAAACTGTTGCGAGTACAATTGAAGAATTAGAAAAAGAAGGCATTATAAGAGGCTACAAGGCAGTTATTGACTGGGATAGCTTCGACGATGCATACGTTTCTGCTATTGTTGAATTAAACGTTGTGCCTAAAGCAGATTTAGGCTTTGAAGAGGTTGCAGAAAAAGTTATGTCATACCACGAGGTTGAATCTGTTTATTTAATGTCAGGCTCTTATGACCTTAACGTTGTTGTTAAAGGTAAAACTCTTCAGGATGTTGCTCGTTTTGTTGCGAGAGAGCTTGCTACAATAGACTCTGTTACATCTACAACAACACACTTTGTTATGAGAAGATATAAAGAAATGGACGTTCATTTGTGTGATATGGAGCACGATGACAGGGGGCAATTTTTATTATGATAGATTACGGTAAAATTTTAAACACCACCGTAACAGAAATTAAGCCTTCTGGCATAAGAAAGTTTTTTGATATTGCCGAAACTATGGAAGATGTTATATCTTTGGGCGTTGGTGAACCAGACTTTCAGACTCCGTGGAGAATAAGAAAAGCTGGTATAAACTCACTTGAACGTGGCAAGACAAAATACAGTGCTAATAAAGGTTTAAATGTTCTCCGTGCTGAGATTTCACGTTATTTAGATAGAAAATACAATCTTAAATATAACCCAGATACAGAAATTCTCGTTACTGTCGGTGGTAGCGAAGCAATAGACGGGGCTATAAGAGCAATAGTCAATTACGGTGATGAAGTAATTATTCCACAACCAAGTTACGTGTGTTATGAGCCTATTACACGTCTTGCAGGCGGTGTGCCTGTTATAATTGAAACAAAGGCAGAAAACGACTTTAAAGTTACACCAGAAGAATTAAGAAATGCAATTACATCTAAAACAAAGGCTTTAATTCTCCCCTACCCTTGCAACCCTACCGGTGCAGTTATGGAGAAAAAAGATTTAGAAACACTTTATGATGTAATTAAAGATACAAATATAATTATTATTTCTGATGAAATTTACTCTGAACTCACTTATGGTGAAAATCCACACACACCAGTTGCATCATTAGACTGCTTATATGAAAGAACTATTACAATAAATGGTTTCTCAAAAGCATTCTCAATGACTGGCTGGCGTTTGGGTTACTGTTGTGGTCCAAAAGAAATTTTAGACCAGATTACAAAAATTCACCAGTTTAATATTATGTGTGCACCAACTACTTCGCAGTATGCCGCTATTGAAGCCTTAAGAAGTTGTGACGAAGACGTTGAAAGAATGCACGAAGAATATGACAGAAGGCGCCGTCTTATTGTTAACGGCTTTAACAAAATTGGTCTTACCTGCCGTGAGCCAAAAGGTGCTTTTTACTCATTCCCTTGTATTGAGAGTACAGGTCTCTCGAGTGAAGAATTCTGCGAAAGACTTTTAAGAGAAAAGAAAGTTGCAGTAGTCCCTGGTACTGCATTCGGCAAAGGTGGCGAAGGCTTCATAAGAGCCTCTTACTGCTATTCAGTTGAGCATATTATTAAGGCACTGAAACGGATTGAAGAGTTTGTTAACGAATTGAATAATTAATTCGGAATGCGTAATTCATAATTCGGAATTATCGGAAGGCTTGATTGTAAAGAATTGAAAGTTGAAAATTGAAAGTTGAAAATTTCGGAAATGCTC
>JAZNUL010000120.1:0-3808 GCA_045592285.1 Acutalibacteraceae bacterium | reverse complement strand
ATTTGGTATCGAAACAGTGTAATTTTACACTGTTTCGACTAACTATAATCGTTATAATTATTAATCTATAATGAAAACAAATTCTATCATTTTTAGTTTACGAAAAACTTTAAATGATAGAATTTTTATGTTTTATATTTGATTCTTACTAATTAAAATTACTATAAATGAAAAGATTAATTAATTATTATAAGCAATTATTATAATAGCGTCGCAGACCATTAACTCAGCACTTTGCACTCAGCACTCAGCACTTTAGAAATGAAATTTCTTCCTGCACCATTCTCTGAACCTTTTATTTTTACTCGCCACCAGTGACATTGTGAATAAAATAAATGCCGTAATGCCAACGGTTGAGTTAATACAATCGAAAATTATGCTGTGAGGTAAAAATTTCATTATTATTTCTGCTAAAAGTGTAAAGAGGGTTATGCTACCAAACGTAGCCATAACGCTGTGGAATTTTGTTAAATACATTCTTAAAATGAATGGTTGTATTGAAAGAAGCCACAAAATACCACAGGTAGTAACAACGTAACTCGACCACGGCGTTTCTGGAGTGAGTAAAATGTTAAGAATAACTGAAATAATACTTAAAAGTGCAAGTATTGAAGAAGAAATTGTTTTTAAATGCTTTTTCTTCTGATATTCAATAATTTCTTGTTCTGGGAGTGGTTCGAGTAGCTCATCACTGTTTTTTGTAGCGTAGTTAGTTTCAAACTGAATTGGAATTCCCATTTTCTGAAGCTTTGTGAAAAACGCTCTTTCAAAATCTGTGTCATCATAACAGTTAGCAACACCAACAGTTAAAACGTTTTTAACTGAAACAGCACCGAGTCTGCCACCATTAAGAAGACCAGCCGCCGGCATAAGAATACAACTTTCAACAAAAGGGAGCATATCTTCTGGCAAATCTACCTTGCCAACATTTGAAAAAAGTGCTGTTGTAGTTGTTTCTGCTGTGAGTGCGTAAGAAACGCCGATTGCTAAATCCTTAATTACAAGAGGAATAATTCTCATTATAGGTAAAGCCTCGAGCTTAATGTTTGAAGCGAACATAGCCCCGAGAGTTTTTTTGTTGTTTATATATCTTAAATAAAGTGCAACTTGTTTTAGAATTTCTTCGAAAGTGTAGTCACCTAAAGTAGGGTTGGTTCTTACACTGTAGCAAAGCGAAAAGTTTCTAAGTGTCTCAGAACCAAATTGATTTCTCGCATTAACAGGTACCTGAATGCTGATTTCTTTTTGCTTTTTTTCTTCTCTTTTTTGAAAATCAATATAAATTTCTGTAAGAACTGCTGTGAAAAATTCCGTGATAGTTACGCCGTGTTTTTTACAGAGTTCTTTAATTTTATCTAACGGCATATATCCGTAAGTTACGTGAGAGCAGAAAGCGGGGAGCTTTTCGCCTTTTCTGTGATAAATGTTGGGCTTGCTTCTTGAAGCTTTTGCACCTTTTGTTGCATTTTTTAAAAATGAATCCTCTAATTCACTATCTTTAGGCTTTTCTGTAATATCAAAAACAGAACCGCCAGAAGAAATTTTGTGCCCAAAAAGTCTTAAATATTGTGCAGCAAGAGTATTAATAAAAACCTCACAACCAAAACCATCTGTAAGAGCGTGAAAGGCTTCGATAGTAAGACGATTTTTAAAATAGAAAATTTTAAATAAAAAGTCGTTGCTTTCAGAATATTTTATTGGTAAACAGTGATTTTTAAAATCATCTTCCTGAATAACAGGCAATTTGTCATTGTGCTCAAAGTAATACCAGAAAACGCCACGACGTATTTTTACACACATAGAAGGGAAGCGTGGCAAAATATCCTTTAACGCCTTTTCTAAAATCTGGGGGTCGATTTCTACTGTGAGATTTATGGAATAGCGGATAACGTTTGACCATTGTTTTGTGTTTTGCGCAGGGAATACCTTTGCGGCATTGTCGAGCTCTAAAAAATCCTTGCCGAAAAACAAATTTTTCTTTTCCAAAATCTCACCACCTTTTATTTATGTGCGTTTTTATTTACTTCTTCTCGCTCTTCTTTTCATATCCAAATGTTGAAGCGAAAAGGTCAATTTTAAACATTTTGATTACAGAGCTAAAAAGTCTTGAGCCTTGAACTGGCATAAGTCTGTTAAATCTACCCATAGCATTACCATCAAAGCCAACAACTATGTATGACTTTTTCTTAAGAATACCTTTAAGAATTCTGTTAACTGCCTTGTCGCAAGGAGTTGAAACCATATTAATAAGGTCCATACCATTTGTTTCGCCCTGATTTCTGAAAATATCGGTTTTAGTAAAGCCTGGGCAAACAAGACCAATGTATGCTTCGCCACGGAGCTCTTCTCTCATAGCTTCTGTAAGACCTTTAACAGCTGCTTTGCTTGCAGAGTACATTGATGTTCCACCAAGAGCCATAAGTGCTGCAGATGATGCAACGTTTATAATAGCAGGAGTTTCACTTTCCATAAGAAGTGGAAGCATAATTTTTGAAGAATATGCCGCAGAATAGAAGTCGATATTGATTGATTCGTCAATTTCTTCTTTTGTGTAGTTCATAAGTCTGTCAAAACGTGGAAGAACACCAGCGTTGTTAATAAGTACGTCTGGTTTTATGTTGTTTTCTTTGAGCCAATCGTGGAATTGTTGCCAGTTGTCATAACTTGAAACATCGAAAAGTTTATAAGAAAACAACTTAGCATAGTCGCCGAGTTCTTCAACAAAGTTAAGCATTTTTTTCTCGCTTCTTGCAACACCAATAACGTTACAATTGTGCTCTTTCATAAGGCGTTCAGCAAGCATCTTGCCAATACCACTTGAAGCACCTGTAATAATTACAGTTTTATTATCTATCCATTTTGCCATTTTTTGCACCCCTAAAAATACATTATTGTTAAAATTATATCATAGTTGTTGATTGTTTTCAAGATTTAATTAGGTTTTAGATTGTAGGGGAATGAAATTTTCACTCCTGATGTTACGCTGTGTGGGCAAAATTGTGGTCAAAATATTGGGTTGTTTTTAAGTTGATTTTTATAAATTGATAAAATTTGGTTAATCTAAACATCCTAAATGAATCAAATTTGATTTGTTTAGGGTGCAATTTTTTATACGCATAAAACAAAGAAAAGGAGAAACGATTTTATAATAATGCACCGTTTTTATTCCAACTTTTCTTGTATATTTGTATTAAGTTAAGATATGGGGCTATGTTAGGAAAAATGGTATTTAACGGATATAGCGTTGTAAAGGTTACTACTGAAGATAGTGGGTTATATAAAAATAAGTATATCTGAAAATGCGGACTGCGAAATAAAAAATGGATTTCAGATAATTACGAACTGCTTATTAAGCACTGGAATTGCGAACTAAGTGACAGAGAAGTATTAAATATGCTTAAAGGCATATAGCGGAAAATAATTATTGAGTGGAATTTTTTAATATTTCGCACAATAACAATGCACTCTTTTTGTCGCATATTGCATCTTGTTTTATGGTGCAAATATGGTACAATGGTATTGTTACAATATTTACAGGATGTGATATAATGTCAGACCTTGAACCCAAAAAATCTGCACTTATAAGAATATTGCAGATATTTGAAAAATATAGTGATTTCAATCATCCATTAAAGCAGAATGATATTATTGAAATTTTAGAGCGTGACTATGGAATTATAGTTGAACGAAAATCCATAAGCCGTAATATTTCACTTTTAAAAGAATTAGGTTATGAAATAGAATCTACAAGACAGGGCAGTTTTTTAGTCGACAGACCTTTTGAAGACAGTGAACTTCGTATGCTTAT
>JAZNUL010000119.1:0-3860 GCA_045592285.1 Acutalibacteraceae bacterium | reverse complement strand
TTGGACAAAATTCTCACAGGTTGGCACTGCAAAATCAAATGTTAAATCATTTACAGATACAACAGTAGTAAGTGGTGTTCAATACAAATATAAGGTTAAAGCTATTAAGAGCAAAACAGGACAAACAAGCTCTGAAACAGCAGCATATCTTTATCTTGCAGCACCAGAAGTAACAGCAGTAAAGGGTACAGATTGCATTAATGTTACCTGGACAGAAAGTGCTGGCGCAACAGAATACGTTGTTTATCGTTCAACTTATGATGCAAAGAAAAAGAAATGGTCAAGCTTTAAAAAGCAGACTACAGTAAATGCTACATCAACAAGCTACAAAGATACTAAGGCAAAGAGTGGTACAAAGTACAAATATTGTGTAAAAGCAAAAAATGGTAGCGTAGTAAGTGCATATCTTACATCAAAATCAGTAAAAAGATAACTTGAAACCCGCGGCAGGGAAATCTGTCGTGGGTTATTTTTTGTGTGTAAAAACACTTGTATTTTGCCTAAAAACATATTATACTATACTATGTATATTTATGTAGTAATTTGGAGAGTGAAAAATGGCTCGTTATGGGCTCGATTTAGAGCGTAAAAATAAATTTGATTCAAAAAGAAAAAGAACATTAATAATATTGTTTTTGTGTTTTTGTTTATTACTTGGTACAGCTTCAACACTTTTGTTGTGGCGTTCATTAGATTATGATTTTAACAATATATTTGGTGGCGAAATAGAAGAGAGTACACTTCCACAGAATGAAGAAATAACTGAAGCGCCGGTATATGAGGGCAGAGCGATATTTTTTCTTGGTGTAACATCTGATGATAAATCTGCTGTCAGATTTATAAATCTTATTTCGGTTGACCTTTTTGATAAAACTATAAGAGTTGTTCCTGTTGATGCTAACAAACAACTTCTTGATGGTAGTATGACTCTGTCTGATGCAGTAGTAAAACAAAGCCGAGAGTTTTTAATAAATGAAGCAGAAAGTGTTTTGCATACAGAAATTGACCGTTATGTAATTCTCACTGAAACTGCTTACAAATCAATTTTTAATGTGTTTGGTGATATAAACGTATTCCTTGAAGAAGAGGTTTCTTATGATACCGAGGATATGTTTTTGGAACTCAAACGTGGTAAAAATACGCTTACACCCGAGAAAGCATATAAATATATGAAATATGTTTCAAATACTTACTCAGGTTTAAAAGCATCTGAGAAAAATGCCGATATAATTGTTGCGGCTTTTTCGGAGTTTTACACATTAGAAAACAATGAAAATTCAGAAGCAATTTTCACAAAAATAATAAATTTCTGCGAAACAGATATTTCAATAGTGGATTATATTAACGTAAAAGATAAAGCTGGTTCTATTATACCAGACTCCAATAAAGAAAAACTAAGGGTATATGTTGCTGCAACAGTAACAGGTGGCGACTTGTATGCCGAGGAGGGTGGAACGAATGAAAAATAAAAAAGTGCGTTTAGTAGCCATTGTGGTAGCAGTGGTAATCTTAGCTGGTGTTGTTTCGTTAAGCCTTCTTAATATTTTATCAAATGTGTTAAAACCAGCTGACTTTTCATATATTGAAATTCCAAGTGGTGAAAACACAGGTTATTATCGTTATTCCTATAAAGAACTTAATCAGAATGAACGTAATATTTATAATGTAATTATGCAGAGCATTTACAATATGCCTGAAAGAATAGAAGTGCCAGCGCTTGAAGATGGTGACCTTTTAAAAATCTTTGAAGCAATTTCTTATGATAATCCTGATTTATTCTGTCTTGGTTTAACCAGTACGTTACAGCGTGAAGGTCAGAAAATTTATTTTGTGCCAGATTATATTATGACTTATGAAGAGTACTCGATGAAGCTCTCAAGTGCAAGAAGTATTGCGAATACAATAGCACAACAGGCAATGGCTTATTCAACTCAATATGAACAGGAATTGTACGTTCACGATTATATTATTAATCATTGCACATATAACAGTAATACACAAAATACTAACGTGAACAATATGTATGGATGTCTTGTTGAGGGCTATGCTTCGTGTGAGGGTTATTCACGTGCGTTTCAATATATAATGAGTGCGCTTAATATTGATAACCGATTAGTTACAGGTGAGGCATCTGACGATGGTATAACATATATTGGTCATATGTGGAATTTTGTTGTTATAGATGGTAAAGGGTATTTTGTAGACGTTACCTGGGATGACCCAAGTAGCGAAAACAGTGTTTTACAACACACATATTTTAATGTTACAACAGAGCAGATTCTTTTAAGACACGCTAATATAAAGCAATCTATTCCTTTCTGTAACGAAAAGGAAGCAAATTTCTTTTATAAAGAGGGAGCAGTGCTTTCTAAAACAAATGCAGATACATTAAAAGATTCGTTAGAAACTATTATTCTCAAATCAAAACACAGAGGATATAATAGTGCTGAAATAAAGTTTGATTCTCCTGAAGCACTTTCGTGGGCGATAGAAGAATTTTTCACAAATGGTGTAGTTTATCGAAGCTACCAGATTACAGGGCTTCTGAAGGATGAACCGAATGCTCAAGTTTATTACAGTGTGAATGAAGAGTTGAATACTATTTGTATGTATTTCTGAGAAAGAAGAGATTTTAATGGATAAAGAAAAAATTGAAAGAGCCGTAAGAGATATTTTGGAAGCAATAGGTGAAGACCCTGACAGAGAAGGTCTTAAAGAAACACCAAAAAGAGTTGCTAATATGTATGAAGAAATTTTAGGTGGGATAAATCAATCACCTGAAGAACATCTTAAAATTTTCAATGAACCTGGTAATGATGAAATGGTTATTGTGAGAGATATTCCACTTTATTCTATGTGTGAGCATCACCTTTTACCATTTGTTGGTAAAGCACATATTGCTTATATTCCAAATGAAGGTAGAATTATAGGCCTTTCTAAGCTTGCAAGAATTGTAAATGTTTATGCAAAGCGTTTGCAGGTTCAAGAAAGGCTCACTGCAGAGGTAGCTGACTTTTTATATATAAAATTAGGTGCAAAGAGTGTTGCTGTTATTATTGAGGCTGAGCATCTTTGTATGACTATGCGAGGTGCTCGTGCTGCAGGTGCAAAAACAGAAACTTCAGCTTTAAGAGGTTACGTAAGAAGCGATGCAAAACTTCGTGCAGAAGTAATGTCACTTCTTACAGGTGGCAGATGATGTTTTCTATATATAATCGTATAATAGAAAAACAACGCCCGCTTGTTATGGGTATTCTGAATGTTACACCAGACTCTTTTTTTGAAGCTGGTAAAAGTTTTTTTGCAGAGTCAGCATTTAATCGTGCACTCCAGATTGAGAGTGATGGTGCTGATATTATAGATATTGGTGGTTGTTCAACTTCACCTGGAAAAAGTTTTGCTTCATTTGAAGAGGAGTTGTCACGTCTTAAAACTGTTTTGCCACTTATTCCTGATACTGTAAATATTCCTGTTTCAGTAGATACTTTTAGACCTGAGATAGCAAAATTTGCATTAGAAAATGGTGTTACAATTGTAAACGATGAGAGTGGCGTGTTTTCTAAAGAAATGGCATCACTTGTAAAAGAATATAACGCTAACTGGATTTTTATGCATACCGGAAACAAGACTTCATCTGAAGTGGCAGTTTACGAAAATGGTGTTGTCGAAAATGTTCTTGAATTTTTCAAATCAATGAAAGAACAAGCTCTTAACTATGGTATAGCTGAAGATAAACTGTGTTTTGATTACGGAATTGGTTTTGGTAAGACCAGAGAAGATGACCTAACTCTTTTAATGAACACCGATGTTTTTTCGGATTACAAACCTTTACTTGTAGGCGTTTCAAATAAAAGAGTTGT
>JAZNUL010000118.1:0-11456 GCA_045592285.1 Acutalibacteraceae bacterium | reverse complement strand
GGTGTTCTTGTTTCTCCTACAGTTGATGGCAACTTGATTGTTGGTCCATCTGCTATTGAACACGATGATGGTGATAATGTAGAAACTACTGCAGAAGGTCTTGATAGCGTTTATAATTCTGCTATAAAGAGTATTCCAGGGGTTTCATTAAGAAATGCAATTACTTCATTCAGCGGTAACCGTGCACACTGCACAGCTGATGATTTTATCATTGGTTCATCAGAGAAAAATGAGAAATTTATAAACGTTGCGGGTATTGAGTCTCCTGGTCTTTCTTCTGCACCAGCTATTGCAGAAATGGTAAGTGGACTTTTAATTTCACTTATGGGTAACGTAGAAAAGAAAAATTGCTTTAACCCAGAAAGACCTGCACCAGTTCGTTTCAGAGAAATGACAAGCACTCAGCGTGCAAAACTTGTTGAAAAGAATAAGGCTTATGGTAGAATTGTTTGCCGTTGCGAAACAATTACTGAGGGCGAAATTATAGATGCTATTCACGCTCCTGCTGGTGCAAGAGACGTTGACGGAGTTAAGAGAAGAACAAGAGCCGGTATGGGCAGATGTCAGGGTGGCTTCTGCGGTAGCAAGGTTGTTGAAATTTTAGCAAGAGAATTAAACGTTCCTGTTAATACAATAACTAAGTTCGGCGGTAATTCAAATATTATGTACGAAAAGACAAAGTAAGGAGGCAGGAATTATGTTAAATTATGATTTAGTTGTAGTTGGCGGCGGTCCTGCTGGTATGGCGGCAGCACTTCAGGCTAAAGAAGAAGGCGTAGAAAAAATCGTCATTTTAGAAAGAGCTGAAACACTCGGCGGTATTCTTGAGCAGTGTATTCATACAGGCTTCGGTCTTCATTATTTTGGTGAAGAGCTTTCAGGCCCTGAATACGCTGGCAGATTTATTGCAGAAGTTGAAAAAACTGATATTGACGTTTATACCGATACAATGGTTTTAGACGTTTCTAAAGATAATGTAGTTACAGCAGTTAATAATAAAGATGGTCTTGTTCAGTTTAAGGCTATTGCAGTAGTTCTTGCTATGGGTTGCCGTGAAAGACCACGTGGTGCACTTTCTATTGCAGGTTCTCGTCCTGCTGGTGTTATGACTGCGGGTACTGCACAGAAATATGTTAATATTGATGGATATATGCCAGGTAAAAAGGTTGTTATTTTAGGCTCTGGTGATATCGGTCTTATTATGGCAAGAAGAATGACACTTGAAGGTGCAGAGGTTAAAGTTGTTTGTGAACTTATGCCATACTCTGGTGGTCTTAAAAGAAATATTGTTCAATGTCTTGATGACTTTGGTATTCCGTTAAGACTCAGCTGCACAGTTATTGCAACTCACGGTAAAGAACGTCTCGAGGGTGTTACTATTGCTAATGTTGATGAAAAATTAAAGCCAATTCCAGGTACAGAGCAATATATTGAATGTGACACACTTCTTCTTTCAGTTGGTCTTATTCCTGAAAACGAACTTTCAAATGGTGTAGGAATAGAGCTTGACAGAGTTACAGGTGGTCCTGTAGTTGACGAATACAGAGAAACCTTACACAAGGGTATTTTTGCTTGTGGTAACGTTTTACAAGTTCACGACCTTGTTGACTACGTTACAGAAGAAAGTAAAATTGCTGGTAAAGGTGCTGCAAATTATATCTTCGGCAAGAAAAATGAAGGCACATATATCAACACAAAAGGTATCAATGGTGTTCGTTATATTGTTCCACAGAAGGTTAATATCAAAAATGAAGAAGGTATTAAGCTTTACTTCAGAGTAGGGCAAGTTTATAAAGGTGCAAAAGTTGTTGTTGAGTGTGATGGTAATATTCTTTCCTCAAAGAAGAAAGTTATGTTAGCACCAGGTGAAATGGAAAACGTTGCTATTACACCAGAAATGCTTAAAAATATGAATGAAAACAGTGAAATCACTGTAAGAATAGAAGAATAAGGGGGTACTGAAAATGAAAAAGAATTTAATTTGTGTATCCTGCCCATTGGGTTGCCCTATTGAAGTGGAAATCGAAAATGGTGAGATTCTTTCTGTTACAGGTAATACTTGTAAACGTGGTGACGCTTATGCAAGAGCAGAGCTTACAAATCCTGTAAGAAGCCTTACAACAACAGTAAAGCTTGTTGGTGGTAACTTGCCAGTAGTTCCTGTTAAATCATCAAAGCCTGTTCCAAAGGACAAGATGTTCGAATGTATGAAACTCATAAATGAAGCATCTATTGAAGCACCAGTTAAAATTGGTGACGTTGTAATTAAAGATATTTTAGGCTCAGGTGCAGATATTGTTGTTACAAATAACGACAGTGGTAAATAATTAATTTGACGTTGCAAGGTGGCGGTATTCGTCGCCTTGCAAAAGTTATAAAAAAGGAATTTTACATATATGAAACCTTATGAAATTGCGGCAGAAATAAAGCCGTCAAAACGCCAGTTAGAGTGGCAGAAAACTGAATTTTACGGTTTTATCAATATAGGTCTCCCGACTGTTGTTAACAGAGAGTGGACTGATGGTAACGTAAAGGCTGAAAACTTCGTTCCTGAAAAATTCAATGCAGAAGAATGGGTAACGTTCTTTAAAAATGCAGGTTTTAAAGGAATGGTGCTTAATGTAAAGCATCACGATGGTTTTTGTCTCTGGTATTCAGAACTTACTGATTACACAGTTGAAAATTCTTTTAACTGGGAAGCAGAAGACAGAGATATGGTGAAAATGCTTTCAGAAGAATGTAAAAAGCAAGGTCTTAAATTTGGTATTGCTATTTCACCACTTGACAGACACGCCGAAAGTTACGGAACTGGCGAAGAATATAACGAATATTTCAAAAAGCTTTTAAGAGAAGTTCTCACAAAATATGGCGATATTTTCTATGTTCGTTTTGATGGTGCTGCTGAAGCAAATAAAAATGGCTACACTCAGGAATATGATTGGGAAGGCTACTACGAAGTAGTAAGAGAATGCCAGCCAGATGCAGTAATTGCTCTTGTTGGTCCTGACGTTCGTTGGTATGGTAACGAATGGGGCGTAATAAGAAAAAATGAGTGGAGTGTAGTTCCTAAATATTACAGCATTGAAGAAGCTATAAAGAGAAGCAAAGAACCACCATCAAGAAAAAATAAAAAGCGTGAGAAAAAGCACGAAATGGATTTAGGCTCAAGAAAAGCAATTAAAAAAGAGTCTGAGTTTATATGGTATCCTTGCGAGGTTTCTGTTTCAATGCGAGACAGATGGTATTATCATAAAGAAGATGAATATTCTGCAAAAACAAAAGACAGATTACAAAAGCTTTATTTAGACTCTGTTGGTGCAAACTGTGCATTAATGTTAGGTGTACCACCAATGAAGGATGGTAGCTTTGCTGAAATGGATTACCAAATTTTAATGGCGTTTGGTAAGAGCCATAAACAAGCGTATGCTTATAAGGTTTCAAGTATTGCAGAAATTACTGCAAGTAGTTCACTTTCAAGTGAATATGATGTAAAAAATCTTATGAATTCCGATGAAGATAAAACTTGGAAACCCGCAAAAGACGACAAAGAACCAGAAATTACGTTTACTTTCAACGAAAAAGATATGTTCGATAGAGTGCTTATGATGGAGCATATTGTAAACGGTCAGCACGTTGAAGAATATGAACTTTATCTTGATACTGGCGATGGCAAATTAAAAAGGGTAGATAAAGGTGGAATTGTAGGTTACAAGAGAATACATAAAATAACCCCAACCGAAATTAGAAGATTAAAAATCAAATTCACATCATTCAGAGGCGAGTTGGAGTTACAAGAAGTAACACTTTACTAAAAATCAACTGCAACAAGTATTTATTGCTTGTTGCAGTTAAATTTTTATACAAACTGATACAAATTGATACTAATTGATACTAATTGGTATCAGTTTGTATCAGTTGATTATTATTCCAAAAACAATTGCATTTTAAAAATATTTATTGTATAATAAATTGATTATTTATAAAATTGAGTAATTATAGGTAAGGAGTTGTGTAAAATGAAGCGTATAGTTAAGAAAATTGCAATAGTACTTGTTGCAGTTACATTACTTGCAGTTTCAATGATACCTATGGTTGCATTTGAGGTTAAACGTTATTATGGCGACGTAGATAACGATGGTCTTGTTACAGTTGAGGATGCAAGAAATATTTTAAGAATGGCTATTGAAATTTCAGAAAACAATCTCAGCGAACACGACTTTGCGGCGGCAGATATTGATTGTGACAGTAAATTAACTGTTACAGATGCAAGGCGTACTTTAAGAATTGCTGCTCAACTTGAAGCTAAGAATTTTATGCCGGCTTATGAATTCAACAAATACGAAGAAGATTTTGTTGCACTTATAAACGCTTACAGAAAAGCCGAAAGTGATAATACACTTAAAAATTTAATTCTTTCAGATGAGCTTTCTAAAGCGGCAGACCAGGCTGCATTTGAATTTGTTACTCAGACTGGTAGCGGTTTAAGACGTGGCGACGGAACGTATTATAATACGTTGCTTGATTCTTATGGCATAAAGTATAATTTTGCCGATAAAGTAATGTGTGTTTCAACTACAAGTTATGCACAGTGTTACGATAAAATGATTAAAGAAATGCAAAGCAATAAAGCGTTCAAGAGTGAGAATTTCAACGAAATCGGTATAGGTGCTTACTCTAAAGACGGCAGAACAGTTTATTGGTGCATTATTCTTGTTGGTTGATTAATTATTGAATTTTCAGTGCTCGAAAGGAGAAATTAAAATGAGCGATTATAAAATAGAAACAAAATGTGTGCAGGGTGGTTACACGCCGGGTAATGGTGAGCCAAGACAGATTCCTATTATACAGAGCACAACGTTTAAATATGATACAAGTGAAGATATGGGTAAGCTTTTTGACCTTGAAGCAACAGGCTATTTTTACTCAAGACTTCAGAATCCTACTTGCGATTTAGTTGCAGCAAAAATTGCTGAACTTGAGGGTGGTTCTGCTGCTATGCTTACTGGTTCAGGTCAGGCTGCATCCTTCTATTCAGTATTTAACTTAGCTTCTAATGGTGACCACGTTGTTAGTTCTTCTGCAATTTACGGTGGTACTTATAACCTTTTCGCAGTTACAATGAAGAGAATGGGTATTGAATTTACTTTTGTTTCACCAGACTGCACAGAGGAAGAGTTGAACGCTGCATTTAAGCCTAATACAAAAGCAGTATTCGGCGAAACTATTGCAAACCCTGCTTTAGCGGTTCTCGATATTGAAAAGTTCTCAAAAGCAGCTCACGCTCACGGTGTTCCACTTATTATAGATAATACTTTTGCAACACCAGTTAACTGCCGCCCTATTGAATGGGGTGCAGATATTGTTACTCATTCAACTACAAAATATATTGATGGTCACGGCGCATCTGTTGGCGGTTGTATTGTTGATTCAGGTAAATTTGACTGGATGGCACACGCTGACAAATTCCCTGGTCTTTGCACACCAGATGATAGCTACCACGGTGTAACTTATGCTGAAAGATTTGGCAAAGAGGGTGCATTCATTACAAAAGCCACTGCACAACTTATGAGAGATTTAGGCTCAGTTCAATCTCCACAAAGTGCATTTTATATCAATTTAGGACTTGAAAGCTTACACGTTCGTATTAAACGTCACTGTGAAAATGCTCTTGCAGTTGCAAAATTCTTAGAAGCAAGCGACAAAATCGAATGGGTTACTTATGCTGGTCTTGAGGGTGATAAATATTACAGTTTAGCACAAAAGTATCTTCCAAATGGTACTTGTGGCGTTGTTAGCTTCGGCGTTAAAGGTGGCAGAAAAGCTGCTGAAGAGTTTATGAAAAAACTTAAAATTATTGCTATTGAAACTCACGTTGCAGATGCAAGAAGTTGTTGCTTACACCCAGCAAGTGCAACACACCGTCAGATGAATGACGACGAGCTTCGTGCAGCAGGTGTTTCACCAGATTTAGTTCGTCTTTCTTGCGGACTTGAAAATGCTGAAGACCTAATTAACGATATTAAGCAAGCACTTGGAGAATAAATGCAGAATTAAGGGACTATGCCGTTATTATAAAATGAAAGGGGCAAGAGAGTTTGCCTATTAAAATTCCAAACGGGCTTCCGGCAGTTGATATTTTAGCTGAAGAAAATATATTTGTTATGACGGATACAAGAGCTATAACTCAAGATATTCGTCCGCTTAAAATATTACTTTTAAATTTAATGCCTAAAAAAATTGAAACCGAAACTCAGCTTTCAAGACTTTTAGGTAACTCGCCTTTACAAGTTGAGTTTGAGTTTATTCACACAGAGTCACACACTTCAAAAAATACTTCTCAAGAGCATTTATTTGAGTTTTATAAAACTTTTAAAGACGTTAAACACAGAAAGTTCGACGGTCTTATTATAACTGGCGCACCAGTTGAAAAAATGGAGTTTGAAGAAGTTGAGTACTGGGATGAACTCTGTGAAATAATGGAGTGGAGTAAAACTCATGTAACAAGCACGTTCCATATTTGTTGGGGTGCTCAGGCTGGTCTTTACTACCATTACGGAGTGAAAAAATATCCGTTACCACAAAAACTTTCGGGCGTTTACAAGCACACCGCAGACTATAAAAAGTCAATTCTTTTAAGAGGTTTTGACGACGAGTTCTGGGTTCCACAGTCAAGAAACACAACTGTGAAACGTGAAGATATTGAAAAAGTTCCAGAACTTAAAATTATTGCTTCTTCTAAAGATGCTGGTGTTTATATTGTAACAACAGATAATGGTAAACAAATTTTTGTTACAGGTCACTCTGAATATGATGCTGATACGCTTAAAAATGAATATTTAAGAGATTTAGCTGCTGGTATTAACCCTAATATTCCAGAGAATTATTTCCCAGACGATGACCCAGAAAAAGAGCCACAGGCAAAATGGCGTTCACACGCTACACTTCTTTACGCGAACTGGCTTAACTACTTTGTTTACCAGACAACTCCTTATGATATTGAAGAGATAGAATGAAAAAAGCTCTCATCTTTTGATGAGAGCTTTTTGTTGTTAGATGTTAGGTGTTAGATTTTAAATTCTACTGTTTTTGTTTCGTTTTCTTTGAATTCAATTTCTTTTATATTATCTGAAAGTCTACAAGAAACTGTTAACGTCTGTGCTATTTCAGAATGGATTGTAGCAGTAACAGTTGAAGTGTTCATATCCCATTTTAAAGAGTCAATTACACAACGGTTTCTTGTTCTTAAACCACAAATTTCACCAACTTCAAAACTTTCAGGAATTGCAGGTAAAAGTTCAATTTTCTCGTTGTAAGAATAAATAAGACTTTCGTTTATAATCCCTAAGTAACCTATTGCAAAGTCTGTGCAATAACAACTGTTTCTGTCGTAGTCGTGGTTGGTTAATAATGAATCGTAATAAATTCCGTGATTCATAAGGTTTACGAGTGAGTCTTCAACTGCTTTAGAATCTTTAAGTCTTGCACCAATTAATGCTCTGTGAACTAAAGCGTGACTTGCCTGGTTTTCACTTGCTCTGTTTAAAATTGCTTGGTCACACGCTTTTTTGAGTGCTTCGTCAGCTTGTGTTTCAAACATTGGCCAAGCACAGTAAAGGTGGCTTAAATGTCTGTGAAGATTATTTTCTGTGAATTCATTTGCTGCCCATTCTTTAAGAGCTCCTGTTTCGTCATAAAGGTACGGTGGGAGTTTCTCTAAAAGGTCTTCCCAATAACTTGTGTCAGCATTTTCTTCAACGCTTTTCATAATTTCAATAAGCATTAAAAGGTTACTTTTACAAGCAGAAATATCTATTGCCGCATTTGTAACAGATGGGCTTGGGTAGTTTTCAGGGTTGTTTTCTGGCGAATAACTTGGAAGAATTGCATAAGCTTCACCTTCGAGTAATTCAGTTTTACCTTTTTCGTAATGTACTTCACCAATTTTATCGGTGTAATATTCTGGTGACATTATCTGGTCCCAGTAATTTGCAGATTTTATAAGTAAAGGTAAGAGAATTTCACTTCTTAAATCTAAGGAATCTTTTTCTTCTAATGCTTTTATATCTTCGTCAGTTAAATCTTCATCAGTTAAAGAAAGAACAGATTTTAAGTTGTTTAAATCGAATTCATCTGTGATTGGGATTTTTACGTCGCCGTAAGAAAGTAAGGTTTCATAAAGTGGGTTTAACATCCACGAAGCACCCGCATTCCAGTAGCGGAAAGGGTAAGGGTAACAAGTTTCTGTTATAACCGCCTTGTCGCCGTCAGTATTTACAGGTGCCTGAATTGCATCAGTGAACCCGTGAGTTGCTTTGGCATTTTCTTCCCAGTCGGGCATTTGTCTTAAAAGGAATGTTGCGTAGCCTATATAACTTGAAGTCATATTACTTGTGTTAAGCGAAGAGGTTTGCAAATTCACGTTGGCATCCATTGTATATTTGCTACCCCATCCAGGCGCCCATTCACCAGTCCACATACCACCAAGTCTTGAAGTGGAATAACCAGAACAGCAAAGGTAAGCATAACGACCTGAATAGTAAGCTCTTTCGGCTAAATTGTTGTTAATTTTATTTTTTGTAATCTGGTTAAAAATAAGTTTTTCGTTTGAAAGAGTGCTATCACTCTCGCCAAGATTAATTGTAACTTTATTGTATTCATTAGCAAAAATCTTTGTGTGTTCTTTTATTGAGTTTTCATAACTGAATTTGCCGTCTTCACTGTATTTGTTTTGGATTTCCTTTGCTTTTGCAGTAATAGCATTTATTAATTGATAATCTGTTGCTTTTGTGAATTCTTCTATAGTTCCAACGTTATGATTTCTTTCTGAAATCGCAATAAGATAAACATTGTTAGCATCTGTGATTTTAATGCCAGGGTTATCTTCGCCACAGTATTGTGCATCTTTAACATCATTTAAAGTAACTTTTTCTTTTGTGCCGCCTTCTGCTATTACATAAACAACAGTAGCGTAAGCACCATTTTTAAGTTCGCTTTCTTCATACTCTGGGTAATGTGCGATAAATGAAATTGTGTCAAGATTTTCTGAAACTAATTTTTTGTATTTTAAATCTACTTCTGAACCATTTTCAAAGTTTGCAAAGGTAGAGATGTTATCAAACGAAAGAGTTAAATTAACTTTTTTACCTTTTGAAGATTCAGAGATTTTTGTAATTGTTGCGTTATCTGTTTGCGAAGTGAAAGAAATTCTTTCCCAAGTGCCACCAAAGTTTGTGTATTTAACACCAACTTCAGCAGTTTCATAATTTGTGTATCTGTAATATTTTATAGTTGGTTGCCACGATTGTTTAATTCTTAAAGCACCACCGGGGTGAAAAGAATAAACGTCGTCGTAACTTGCAGTGTCAACAATGTCTTTACTCTCTGCAATATTCTGTTTTACAGTTTCTAATTCGTCTGACGTGTCAGGGCAATAACGCACTTTGTCATTCGGCATAATAAAATGTATATTCTGATAAATAAGTGAATCACTGTAAGGTGCATCACTTGTAATAACACCTTGAAGTCCGTTTCCAGAAACCATACCATTACGCCAGGAGTCAGTATTGTTTTCACGTGTTTCTGAAAGTTTGTAATATCTTTCTGAATAACACGCCTTATTTGTAGCGGTGAAAGATTCTTTTATGTAGTCGAAACTGTTACCGGGAACAATAAACGAACCAATAAGTTGGAAAACTGTCAGAATTAAACTTAATATCATTCTTACAACGCCCATAAATATACTCCTTTATGAATTTACAGAATAATCTTTCTTGAAACCGTGAGCACCGAAAATCTGCCAGTGTCCTACTCCGAGACGTTGCATAATTGCTTTTCGTTCTTCTGCACAGAGTTTCGGGTCTGTGTCAACAGAAGTCATTAAAATTGGTGCATACTGATTATATTCTGCTTGTTGTGGTGTGAGACCGTGTGTGTTTATAAAAATATCGCCTGTAAAAGCAATATGGTGAGTGTAATCAATCAATACAATTTCGCCTGGTAAATGTCCGCCTTTACCTTCATATACTTCAAAATGTAATTCTCCGAACCCCAAAAATCCTATTTGTGTTAAAGGTTCCGTAAGTTTTTCAATATCATTCCACAACACGTTGATTTTTTCGGGATTAACAGGTTTGTATGAAGTGAGCGTTTTGCATATATTTATATATGGTTTATGGAGTGGATTTTTTTCTCTGTAACCATCTTTACCAAGTGATTCGTTTTTAAGACAACGTGCAGTTTTATAACTTGCAATTATTTCGTCAAACATAGGTAACAAACCACAGTGGTCAACGTCAGCGTGAGTAACGAGAATAGTTTTTTTAATATTTTCAAAATCAGGAATGCATTTTTTGAAAACTTTTAGCATTTCTTCGCTATAACAAGCGTAACCACTGTCTATAAATAACACTTCGTTATTACTTTTTATAATTATTGTATTACTGCCACAAGGTGGTTCAATCAAAGTTATTTCTGTGTTATCTGTTATTTTATGGGTACTTATTCTTGGTGAAAAAGCGTTACCTTTTGAAATACCTAAAAGTTCTGCAAATTTACTTATACTGTCAAAAGTTCTGTAAGGTGAGAGCCCTTGTTCGTCAAGCGTTTGCATAGCAAGGTTAACGTGAACCAACAACTCACGTTTTACGTCTTCAGAAAGTCCCATAGTCTGAGAAAGTCCTAAAACGTAAGTGTTGTAAAAAATACTGTTGTCATAAACTTTTTCAGAACTGTTGTAATCTATAACACGCACTTTACATAAGTTTTCTGCTTCTTTGAGAAATTCTGAAATTTTATCTGAATCTTCGACGTATAACCCCATTTTGAATTGCTGGTAGTCTGTGCCGTTTTCTTGGGAACTTATATAAGAAATGTTGAAATTAAAGTCATTTATAAGTGTTAAGATATTTGTAACGCTTCCTGGTTTATCTTCTAAACAGAACTCAATCAATACAACACTTGTTTTATTATGGTTGCTTTGTAAATAACCAATTTTTTTGAGTTCTGTATCAGCCTTTTTTAATTGTTCTTCTGTTCCTTCGGCATCAATGAATAACGTGTGTGAATCAACTGCTTTGTTGTAACTTACACGAGTGATGTTAATACCTAAAGCAGAGAAACATTTACTTGCTTTTAAAAAAGCGCCTATATGGTTAGGCATTGACGTTACGTAAGTTTTTTTCATATAATCACCTTGGGGTTTTAGAATCTGAATTTTTTATAGAAAAAATGATAGCACAATTTATTAGATACTTCAAGAGTGTAATTAGATATGGGGTGGATTAAAGTGAAGTTGTGTTTTTAGAGAATAGATAATAGAGAATAAAGAATAGAGAATAATACAAACAAAAAAGACACCCTATTGGGTGTCTTCTTTATTTGGCGGAGAAGGAGAGACTCGAACTCTCGCGCCGGTTTCCCGACCTACGCCCTTAGCAGGGGCGCCTCGTCACCAACTT
>JAZNUL010000117.1:0-9154 GCA_045592285.1 Acutalibacteraceae bacterium | reverse complement strand
ATCGGTTTTTCAAAAACAGGTATTGGCGACGCAGTTACTCTTGCAAACACACCTGTTCTTGACAGACTTTTAAAAGAATGCCCGAATGTAAGACTTAAAGCACACGGTGATGCAGTTGGTCTTCCATCAGATGATGATATGGGTAACAGTGAAGTTGGTCACAACGCTTTAGGTTGCGGTCAAATTTATTCACAAGGTGCAAAACTTGTTAACGAATCAATCGAATCAGGTAAAATTTACACTTCAACTGCTTGGGGTGAAATTAAAGAGAATTGCCTTGCAAATAACAGCACACTTCACTTTATCGGTCTCCTTTCAGATGGTAATGTTCACTCAAATATTTCTCACCTTATTGCTATGTTAAAACAAGCAAAGGCTGATGGAATTAAATCAGTTCGTGTTCACATCCTTCTTGATGGTCGTGATGTTCCAGCAACTTCTGCACCAATCTATGTTGAACAATTAGAAAATGCATTAGCTGAGCTTAACGATGATACATTCTCAGGTAAAATCGCAAGCGGTGGCGGTAGAATGAAAATCACAATGGACCGCTACGAAGCAGACTGGAATATGGTTAAAGTTGGCTGGGATACTCACGTTAATGGTATCGGCAGACAATTCACTTCTGCTATTGAAGCAATCAATACATACAGAAGCGAAAATGCAGATGTAATCGATCAGGATTTACCACCATTTGTTATTGCTGAAAACGGTGCACCTGTTGGTGCTATCAATAATAAAGATAGTGTAATTCTCTTTAACTTCCGTGGCGACAGAGCACTTGAACTCAGTATGGCATTTGATTACGATGATTTCAATAAATTTGACCGTGGTGAAAAGTTAGACGTTACTTATGCTGGTATGTTACAGTATGATGGTGACTTAAAGCTTCCTGCACGTTACCTTGTTAACCCACCAGAAATTAAAAATACTCTTTCAGAGTTACTTGTTTCAAAGGGCTTAAATCAATATGCAGTTTCTGAAACACAGAAATATGGTCACGTAACATACTTCTGGAATGGTAACAAGAGCGACAAGTTCAGTGAAGAGCTTGAAACATATCTTGAAATTCCATCAGATAAAGTTTCATTTGACGAAAGACCTTGGATGAAATCTGCAGAAGTTACAGATGCAGTTATTGAAGCTATCAAATCAGAAAAATATGACTTCATTCGTTGTAACTATCCAAACGGTGATATGGTTGGTCATACAGGTTCTCTTGAAGCAACAATCATTTCTGTTGAAGCAGTTGATATTGCACTCGCAAGAGTATTAAAGGTTGCAGACGAATATGGCGTAACAGTTCTTATTACTGCTGACCACGGTAATGCTGATGAAATGCTCGAAAAGAATAAGAAGGGTGACTTACAAGTAAGAACAGCTCACTCACTCAACCCAGTTCCATTCATCATTTATAGCAAAAATAAATATGAACTTAAAGATGGCAACTTCGGTCTTGCAAACGTTGCTCCAACAGTTGCTACAATATTCGGCATTGAGCCTTATGACTCTTGGGAAGAAAGCCTTATTAAATAATTTTAACTTTTAAAAATCCTTTTGAAAGGAGTGGGAAAGATGGGTATTATACCTACACCGATTTTAAAGCTTGTCTGGAAAAATACCGAGCGTGGTGATAAAGCAAGACTTGCAACACAATCAGCACCAGATGGCGTAACAGAAATTTGTGATATTCCATATATTGATGACGATAAATGGCAACATAAGTTAGACGTTTATTTCCCAGAAAATATGGAAAACGAGAAACTTCCTGTTATAATTGACATTCACGGCGGTGGCTGGATGTATGGCGACAAAGAGCTTAATAAATATTATAATATGGTATTGGCTTCAAAAGGCTTTACTGTATTCAGTATGAGCTACACATTGTGGCCTGAAACAACTGTTCCAGAACAATTAAAAGAAATTGCAGAAGCACTTTCTTTTATAAAAACCCAACTTTCTTTATATCCTTGCGACTCTAAAAAAATAATGCTCACGGGTGATAGCGCTGGTGGACAGTTGGCACTCTATTCTGCAGTGCTTTCAAAAAGCAGTGTTTTAAGAGGAGTCTTTTCAGTTAAAGATTGCGGTCTTAAATTTACTTGCCTCGGTCTTGTTTCACCTGTAGCAGATATGAACTCTAATTCTCCTATGAGTGTTTATACAAAAGGTATGTGGGGCAAAAATTACGCTTCAAGTCCTACTTCACGCTATATGAATTTTAAAGATATAGCAAAGTTCTCAGATTTGCCACCAACAGTTTTAATTACTTCTTCGGGCGATTTTTTAGCAGAAAAACAAACAATTTCTACATACGAAAAAATTAAGTCCTTGGGCGTAAAAACTGAGCTTTACAATTACGGCAAAACTAATGGCAAGCATCTTCCACACGTATTTTCAGTTCTTTACCCTTATTCAGAAGAGGGCAACGATGCAATTGAGAATATGCTTGATTTTTACAGAGAAACATTTTAAAATGAAACCGACTGGTTGAATTTCAATCAGTCGGTTTCAGCATATAAAAAATTTTAAAAAAAATTATGTCAAGTTTTACCTTTTTTGACACAATATAGTAGAGAACATTTTTTGAAAGGAGCGTACAGGTGGGTAACAAAAGAATAGCAAGCGAAAAGTTAGACCGCGATTACAACCTTTATTACAGTAACCTGCAACGCTTCTGTAATTTAAAACTTAAAAATCAGGACCAGACAGACGATTGTGTACAGGAATGTTTTTATATACTATATAAACATTATCTGAAAAATGAAGATATAAAAAACGTTGCTGGTTTTTTATATAAGATTGCTGATAATTTAATTAAAGCACAATGGCGACAAAATCAAAAAGCAGAAAAACTTATTCCTATAGATACGTTAGCCGAAACACTTGCTGTGGAGGATGTAACTGATTACAGTAATATTGATTATGACTTGTTGGCAGAAAAACTTGTTTCAGAGCTTAAAGAGAATGAACAAGAAATTTACAAATTAAAATATATCGAAAATAAATCAATAAAAGAAATATCCAGTGAACTAAATTTATCATTTGATGTTGTTGCAAAACGACTGTCACGACTACGGCAAAAAGTAAAAGAATTAATAAAAATACAATTTGAAGGAGGCGACTGATTTTGAAAACATCACTAAAGCAAAATTTTATGATAAACGAAAATATGGATGATGCTTTATTTTATAATTCTTTAATTAAAGAGTTAGATGAAATAATTGAAAATGAATTATCAAAATCTTATGAAGAAATCAATGCAGAAATCATTGATGAGTGTTGCCTCGCTTTAGAGTCGGTTTATTCACTTTTGAATGGCAAAACAGTTGAATTAAAAGAAATAACAAATATTAATGCGATTATAAAAAAATATAATTTGAGCAGAAGAAAGAAATTAACAGTTTCTGTAGCGTGTGCAGCTGCTACAGTATTGGTAATTGGTATGGCAAACTTCAGTGTTAATAATGAAACTGTGGCAGAAGGTAATATTTTTAAAACCGCAATAGGAAGGTTTGAAGAGTTACTCAGAAATGAAAAAAATACTGAACAACCAACGACAGAACCGATAACTGAAATTACTACTGAGGTTGCTTCAGAAGCTATTACATCTGAAAAAATTCAAGAATCTGTTAATTGCAATACTGAAAAAATCATTAAAAATATTTACGTAGTATTTCCAACTGGAACAAATCATATTTACAAAAACGTGTCAGAGATAGATTTATTGGATGTAAATGTTGGTGTTGATTATATAACAGGTGAAAGTAAAGTTGTAAATATAAGTGATTGTATTGTAACAATAGGTGAGCCAAAAGAAGATGGCGAAACAAAAATATCTGTAAGTTACAAGGGTGTAGAAACTTGTATTTATGTAACAGTTTTACCAGAAGAAAAACAAAACTTAGTGACGCTTACTTCAATTTATGGCGTTTTCACAGATAAATATACTATAGACGATATGCGGATTGTTGCGGTTTATAGTGACAAAAGCGAAGTGGAAATTGATAAATCAGAATGTAAAATTCAAAAAGAATTTTTAAGTGATACAAACGAATGCATAGTCACAGTAAGCTATGGTGATTGTAGCTTTCAATTTTTAGAAGAAGGTGAGGTGACAGAGTAATGAGTAAAAAATTTAAAAAAGTATTATCATTTGCTTTGAGTGTAATTATGTTACTTGGAATATTACCAATTAACTTAATTTTGATGAATACTGAAAGTGCATTTTTAGAAAATCTTGGGGGATTTTTAAATAAAGCATTAAGTGGGATTAATGCATCAGCTATTTCTTTTCCATCATGGAACAATAAAACTGCTAAGCCAACTCTAACTTATGATGAAGAGACAAATACGTTGACAATTTCAGCCGATGGTGATTTGTTTGAATACGCTTCTGAAGACCGTCCGTGGCTTATGTATGCTGAAACCTGTGAAAATCTTGTTGTTGATTATTGTATTACACGTATAGGCGCAGGTGCTTTTTCGGGTTTTACAAAACTCAAATCTGTCACTATTAATGCTTATATTGATACTATAAAAAGTTCAACTTTTGAAAACTGTACTTCTCTTGAAAGTATTGTTATTCCTAATTCAGTTACAAAAATAAATGGGAACGCTTTTAAAGATTGTACCTCATTAAAAAACGTTGTTTTGCCAAAAGGACTTGTTTCGTTGGCGGGCTTCAACAATTGTACTGCTCTTGAAAGTTTAGACGTTCCAAGCTCGGTAGAGGTTCTTGGTGGTTTTGATGGTTGTACTTCACTTAAAAGAATAACTATTCCCGAAAGAGTGAAAACTATATCAAGTTATGCATTCAGAAACTGTACTTCTTTAGAAATGTTTTATTTTCCGGCAGCAATTCAGAATATTGGTGAGTATGCTTTTCAGAATACATCTGTATTCGGTAAAGATTTAGTTGTTCCAGATACAGTTCAGAAAATTGGTCTTGGTGCTTTTTCAGGTTACCACTTTGAAAGTATAACAGCTCCATTTGTAGGCTCCGACAGAACAAACGGTAAAAATGACGTTGATATTCATAATTTAGCCTATTGGTTTGGTTCAGTTGAGTACGAGGATACTTTTGAATTTACATATTCTAAAACTACTTATTACGTGCCAGAATCTCTTAAAAGTGTTAAGCTTACTAAGTATATGTATGAAGATAATTTCAGAGGTATGAAGAATATCAGAGAAATTATAATTGCAGATACAGTAACAAACACTACTTATCCTGAATGCTTTGCATTTGGTTGCACAAACTTAAAAAACGTTACAACTAACATAAGCACAATAACCGAAATTTCTGATAGTGCATTCAGAGCGTGTAACGAATTAGAAAGCTTTGTTGTACCCAATGGGGTTAAAACTATTGGTGTTTACGCATTTTATGGGTGTAAAAAATTACGGAATGTAACGGTGCCCGACACAGTTGAGACTATTTGTGTAAGAGCATTCAGTAAATGTGATAATTTAGAGAAATTTAATGTGCCAACTTCTATAAAAGAAATCGGCGATTATGCTTTTGAAGATTCTTTGAAACTTTCAACAGTTACTTTTCCTGAAAAAGATTTTTTAGTATATCGTAATGTTTTTTCGGGTACGGCATTTTTAAACGCTTTTCCGAGTGATTTTATTGTTGTTGGCGATGGTGTTTTAATAGATTATAAAGGTGAAGCAACTGAGGTTGTTGTGCCAGATACAGTCAAAAGAATATCTACGACATTTTATAATTGCGAGAAAATTACAAAAATAGACCTTCCGGACTCTTTACTTTATATTTCAAGATATAGTTTTCAGGGTTGTAAAGAGTTAAAAAGTCTTTATATTCCCGATTCTGTTATCGAAATATCACAAAATGCATTTTATGGTATGCCAGAAAAAATTGAACTTTCAGTTCCTTTTATAGGTAAAAACAGAGATGTTAAATCAGGTAAAGCCGAAGCAAAGATAATGTATTGGTTCAATGAAAAAAATAAAGAACTTTCGTCATTCACTTTGCGTGGTGGGGTAGCCTTTACGTCGTGTGCAGAAGGTGTTAAAATCACAACTCTTAATATAGGCTCAGACGTTGAGAAACTTATGGATAGTTGCTTTAATAAAGTGGGGATAAATTATCTCAATATAAGCCCGGATGTAAAGTTTACCGAAATTCCATATATGGCATTTTCAAAAAATACTATAAGAACCCTTGCTATTCCTGGGGCTATTAAGGTTATAGGCGATTCTGCTTTTATGAGTTGTTATACTACTAATCTCACTGTTTCTGAAGGTGTAGAAGAAATCAACTCTTCTTTTGAGGGTTCATCTTTAACTACACTCACTTTACCAGAAAGTTTAAAGTCACTAAAAGGTAAGGCTTTTGCAGGCTCAACAAAACTTGAAACAGTTGAAATCGGCAAAAACGTTGAAGAAATTGATTTATTTGCTTTTTATAATACAGGGGTAAATGAGTTTATAATTTCAGATGAAAACAAAAACTTCTTTTCAGAAGGTCCTGCGATTTATACTTCTGAAGGTGAGCTGTATTATTATAATAACCCAGAAAAAGCAGAGGTTTATTATATCAGTGAAAGAGTAACTGATATTTCAGATGACCATCTGAAGTCCTTTAGCAGTCTTACTGAGTATAAGGTTAATGAAAATAATAAGATTTACAAATCAAGCAGGGGAATCTTGTTTAAGGATTCTGGCAAACTTCTTTATAGCATACCGCAAAAGTATGAAAAGGAATTTAATATTACTAAAGATATAAAAGAAGTTTATAAATTGGCTTTTTATAAGGTGAATATGCCAACCCTTAAATTTATTGAAGATATTGAACTTCCAGCAGGTTTGTTATCAACCGCAAAAGTCGAAAACTTATACTTCTCTAATTTAACTATTTCTTTATATGATTTGTTCGGTGGAAGTTGTGAATTAAAAAGCGTGACAATAACAAATCAAAAAGATAATATCCCAGAGAATTTTGCACAGTACTTTAAAATTGAGACGGTTACAATAAATGGTACTGCTAAAAAGCTTGGTAATAATGCATTTGGTTTAGGCGAATTCAAGCAGATTTTATTACCTGATTCAATTAAAGTAATTGGCAATAATGCTTTTAATAATACTAAGCTTGACTCAATAAACTTAGGCAAATCTCTTGAGCATATAGGTTATGCAGCATTTTATTTCTGTAATGTTCCAGAAATAAAGCTACCACCAACAGTTTTAACAATAGGTGACTCTGCTTTTTTCGGAACTAAATTCACAAACATAACTTTAGGCGATAAAATACAGAGCGTCGGCGAATATGCATTCAGTGGCAGTAGCCTTAAGAAAGCTGTAATCAATGAAAAAATTGTTGATATGTCAGATATGATTTTCCAGAACTGCAAAGACCTTGAAATTGTAGTTATAGGAGGCAAGGTGTCAAGAATAGGTGATTTGGCATTTCAGAACTGTAACCACCTTAATACTGTTGTTATACCAAATAGCGTTAAAGAGATTAGCGAAGATGCGTTCAGTGGTGCAAATGAAGACGTAGTTATTTTCTGTAACCCGAATTCTTATGCTCAAAGCTATGCAGAAAAAAATAATATTAAATATACAACCTTAGTGCTTGATTCTATTCCAAATCAGACATACACAAGCAAACCGATTGAGCCAGAGGTAAATGCTAAAGCAAATAATCAAAAATTAACGCTTAATGAAGAATATACTCTTGATTTTTCCGACAATATTAATGTCGGCAGAGCAAAGGTGGTTGCAAAAGGTCTTGGCGATTTCAGGCACCTTGTAGCAACAGCCCACTTTGAAATTTTATCTAAACCGGTAAGTGATGTTGTAGTGACATCTTATGATATTTATTACCATCCAAAAGGAAGCGAACCAAGGTTAAGTCTTTATATCGGGGAGAATAAATTGGTTCAGGGTGTGGATTATGAAATTTTGGATAATGGTGATAGTGTTAAAAATGTTGGTACTTATAATGTAACAGTTAAAGGTATCGGCAATTTGACAGGCACCTACAATACCACTTATAAAATACTACAAAGAAGTATCACGGTATCCACAATTAAATCGGGGGATGAATTAGTTGTTACGGATTCTGGATATACACTTGTAGAAGGTACAGATTACATTGTAGAAAATCGTGTAGATGAAAATGGCGACGAAAAAATCGTTGTTGTTGGTATTGGTAACTACACAGATGAAAAAATATATGAAGAAAAAGGAGATTTATTCTCTAATATGTTTACAAATGTAATCACCTTGTTGTTAGATTTACTGAAGAAACTGTTCAGTATATTCTGATACCGGTCATTTCACACCCAAAAACCCGACTGCTGAATGCAGTCGTGTTTCCCTTTTTTTATTATTCACTTAACAAATTAAACACCTAAAACATTTCTCAATGGTATCCATAGTGCTATTATAATAAGACAAACAATATCAAACGCCTTGAATGGTGAAATATAATTGAATTTACCGTCTTTTAAATATCTTTTTGCTGAGAAAAAATATACCCACAAAATGTAAAACGCTTCAAGTGGAAATATATAGTTAAAAGCTAACGCTTCTTTGAAATTCAATTTTAAAATACTGCCAACAAAATGTGTGTTGCCACAACCAGCACACTTAAATCCGGTCAAAGTGTGAACAGGGCATTTAAAACCAAAGCCTGTAAACTCGTAGACAATATATAGCAGTAACCCTATAATACATATCAGAGTAGTATAAATTACCAGTTTTTTAAAACGTTTTTTCTTAGTTTTATCCAAATAAATCACCACTTAAGGTGACGGGAGTCAAACCCCGTACGCCTAAAACTTAAATCTTTCGGCACATTAAGCCGTTTTTTATCTTGTTATAATGATTGTAATTAGTCGAAACGCAGTTGCGTTTCGAAAAGCCGACTTTATCGGCTTTTCGCAAAATTGTTTTTCGTAAATACAATTTTGCATTACAGTCATTGAAAGGATTATAGTCGAATTTTCTTCGAAACAGTGTAATTTTACACTGTTTCGACTAACTATAATCGTTATACGCCAGTATGACTGCGCCAAAGAAACACCTTACTGCACCAAAATCTTTAGAATTTTAGGTGCGAGCAGTTTTGTAAGACAAAAAAATTTTCAGTAACAAGGAAAAACTCGCAGGAATACTGGTG
>JAZNUL010000116.1:0-4136 GCA_045592285.1 Acutalibacteraceae bacterium | reverse complement strand
CATTAAAGTTAAAAACAGAGGTAAAAAATTCTTCTAATAAACTTGTAAATTCTTCAAATAAACTCGTAAATTCATCCATTATAATACCGCCTTTAAAATTTCTATTTTAATTCTCAGATAAATTCATATCATCTAAATTATAAAACTTACCACTAAATCTACCAAAAAAGTCTTTTTCGCTATTCTGGTTTACGACAAATACCCTGTTTGTTTTATAAAGTATAGCGATTTTATTGTGTTCGCCTTTAATATTTGCAAAATGCTTTTTGATTTTTTTATAGAGTGGGTCGTTTACTTTAAAAATCTCTGGTATCTGCAATGCAGATGAACAAGAAAGCAAATCACAAAGAATTGTTTCTCTCAACATTTCTTTATCTGCAAATTCTTTAAAGAAATAATAAATATGAACTGCATAATCTGAAAGATTCATTTTAGTTCCATCTATTTCATTACCAAACTGGTAAAAAAGCTGGAATGGCGTAAATAAATCATTTCTAATTAAATAATCAAGTGTGAATAAAAATCTGCCACTGTTATAAAGTCTTTCTAATGCATCTTCGCATTTTTTGAGTTTAATAATTTCTTCATTTGAAAGCCAAGGCGTTTCAGTAACTTCATAAGGCGGATTTTCTGTATATTTGCAAGGATATTTTTCGGGATTCTCACGCATATCTGCACCATAAAGGAGCTTTAAAAATCCCATTTGGAGCATATTAGCGCCCAAAGAATACGCAATATCAAAACTTCTTTCAAAGCTCTTTAAATCCTCGCCTGTAAGTCCTGCAATCAAATCAATATGAATGTGCATATTATTAAAAGAACTTAAGCGTTTAATATTCTCAATAAGCTTTTTAGTATCAGTTTTACGATTAATTGCTTTTAAGGTATCTTCGTTAAAAGACTGCATACCAATTTCAAGCTGAAATAAACCCTTAGGTGCTTTTTCAAGAATATTAAAAGTTTCTTCTTTTAAAATATCCCCTGCAATTTCAAAATGAAAGCATACATTTTCTGGGATTTTTGTACCACTATTTTCTAAAATAAACTCAATAATTTCGTTAGCTCTTTTTGCGTTAGCATTAAAAGTTCTGTCAATAAATTTTACTGTCTGTGTACCACTGTTTGCAACTTTAATAATATCTTCTTTAACTTTTTCCAAATCAAAAAATCTTAAAGGTGAAGTGTTACCAGAAAGGCAGAAAGCACATCTGTAAGGACAACCACGGCTTGTTTCAATATAGGTGATTTTGCCATTAAGATTATTGAAATATTCATCTGTATAAGGGCTTACTGGTGTACCCGAGTATTCGTTTTCAGGAATTGAAATAATTTCACCATTATTCCTGTAAGATAACCCTGCAACTGATGATAAATCACCATTTTCTGAAAAAACATCCAACAATAACGGGTATGTTTCTTCACCCTCACCAGAAAGAACATAGTCAATAAAACTATAGTTTTCTAAAACATTTTTTGCTCTGTAAGAAACCTCAGGACCACCTAAAACAATTGTAATATTACTTTTGCTTTTTACATATTCACAAACTTCAAGTGTCTTTTCAATATTCCATATATAACACGAGAAAGAAAGTACCTCGGGATTTTCACCTAAGATACTTTCTGCAAAGTCTATTATATTGCTATTAATTGTGCATTCTATAACTTTAACCTCGTGCTTTTTAAGAGCGTTATTTTTAACACCCGAAAACAAACACCACGGTGCTAAAGATGAATGAACGTATTTTGAATTAAGGCAAGAAATTATTACTTTCATTTAAACATCATTTCTAATAATATCGTCTAAAGTTTCTCTTTTAACTGCAACGTAATCTTCATTACCATTGAGCATTACAACTGGTAATTTTTGAATTCTGTTGTAGTTTGATGACATTGAATAGTTATAAGCACCTGTTGTAAGCACAGCAATTAAGTCACCACGTTTAATATCTGAAGGCAACATAACGTTTTCTTGTAAAATGTCACCACTTTCGCAACAGCGACCAACAAGACTACATTTGAAGTCGCACTTTTCTTCTGCTTTAGAAGCTGCAACTACAGTATAAGCAGAGCCATAAAGCGCAAAACGTGGATTATCTGTCATACCACCATCAACTGCAACGTAGTTTTTGTAACCTTCGATAATTTTAACAGTATTTGCAGTATAAAGTGTAAGACCTGCATCTGCTACAATACTTCTGCCAGGCTCCATTCTTACATTTGGCTCTTCAATACCTAACTCAGCACATTTTTTCTTATAAAATTCTGCAACCTGACGAATGTTATCTTCAATATCTAAATATGGGTCACTCTGGATGTAACGAACACCATAGCCACCACCAAGGTCGAGAATTTCTGCTAAAAAACCGAGTTTTTTATTCATATCTGCAATAAATCTAAGCATTATGTCAGCAGCACGAATGAAAACCTCTGAATCAAAAAGCTGAGAACCAACGTGACAATGAAAACCTTTTAGCTCAACATTTTCACGTTTTAACGCTTCACCTGTTATAAATTCAGCGGCACCTGTTTCAATAGGAAAACCGAATTTAGAGTCAACCTTACCAGTGTTAACTGCTTCATATGTATGAGTATCAATACCAGGAGTAATTCTGATAAGAATTTTTTGTATTTTATTATTTTCAGATGCATAATGATTTATAGCATCAAGCTCTTCGATATTATCAATAACGAAGAAACCGATATTCTTTGAAATTGCATATTCAATATCTTCATCAGTTTTGCTGTTTGAGTGAAAATAGAGTTCTTGTGGGTTTACACCCGCTTTAAGCGCTGTATATAATTCGCCAACAGAAACCACATCGGCACCCATATTTTCTGAAGATATGATTTCATACATTCTTTTAAATGAACAAGCTTTACTTGCAAATAGTGCTTTTGCAGAACTACCAAAATATTTATTTAATGAATTTACATATTTACGGCAATTTGCTCTTATAGTCACTTCATCCATTACGTAAAGTGGTGTTTTGTATTTTGTTGCAATTTCTTTTGTGCTTCTGCCACCAAAATGCAATTCGTTATTTTTAATTTCGAGATTACTACAAATCAAATTGCTCATACGTTAAGTCCTTGTTTTCTCATAAGTGCTAATAATTTTTCTTCGTTATCTTTTTCCATTGAAGTAAGTGGCAATCTTAAATAATTTTCACCAAAGCCCAAAGCAGCGGTTGCAGCTTTTGCCGGAATTGGGTTAACTTCACAGAAAAGAGCGTTAATAAGTGGAATTAATTCAAGTTGAATTTTTGCACTGCCAGCAACATCACCTGCAAAGAATTTATCGCACATTTCAACTGTTTTCTTTGGTAAAACGTTTGAAAGCACAGAAATAACACCTTTGCCACCTAAAGAAAGAAGTGGAACAATCTGGTCATCGTTACCAGAATAAACATCAATTTCACCATTTGTAAGAGAAATGAGTTCTGCAATTTGTGAGAAGTTGCCGCTTGCTTCTTTAATAGCAACAATATTAGGGTGTTTTGCTAAAACTGCAACTGATTGTGGTAAAAGATTGCAACCAGTTCTACTTGGAACGTTGTAAAGAATACAAGGTTTTGTTGATGCATCTGCAATAGCAGTAAATGATTCAATTAAACCACGTTGAGTTGCTTTGTTATAATAAGGTGTTACTAAAAGCATAGCATCGCAACCAACTTCACAAGCGTGCTTTGTAAGTTGGATTGCATAAGCTGTGTCATTTGAACCAGTACCAGCAATAATTGGCACTCTTTTATTTGCTCTTTTTACAGAAAAAGCAAGAACCTCTTTGTGTTCTTCATCAGTAAGAGTAGAACCCTCACCTGTTGTACCAGCAATAACTAAAGCGTTAACACCTTCTTCTATTTGCCAGTCAATAATCTTACCTAAATTTTCGTAATCAATTCCGTCTTTTGTCATTGGGGTAACTAACGCTGTTGCTACACCAGTAAAAATTGTGTTACTCATTTTAAATAACTCCTTTAATAAATAAAAAATAGCTGCCCGAATAGCAACTACTTACACTTTACGCAATTATGCATTAAAATTGTAAGATAGCTCTCCGCATTTCTGCGACAACGATACAGATATTATTCCATACCGCCAGACCAGTTTTTTGCCATAAACTGACTTCGGCACCT
>JAZNUL010000115.1:0-4953 GCA_045592285.1 Acutalibacteraceae bacterium | reverse complement strand
TTTAATCTCACAAAATTTTGTTACAATTTTTGTAAAAATATTAAGAATAGCAATAATTTTATATTCTATTTTGAAATATTACATAAAAACTGTACCCCATTCTTATGAAATATCTATAATTTTGAATTTTATTCGCATTTTAATCAAAAAAATCATTGAAAACAAGAAAAATATGTGCTATTATAACAAATACAGAGTATTTTGACGACATATATTTTAATTATGTAAACTTGTCGAGCTTTGACTTTATCTCGATATGAGGGAGGAATTCTTTTGGGCAAATATTCTATAGAAAACATCAGAAACGTTGCTATTACTGGCCACGCTGGTAAAGGTAAGACAACTCTTGCTGAGGCAATGCTTTTTGTTTCTGGTGCTACTGACAGATTAGGAAGGGTTGCAGAAGGCAACACAGTTCTCGATTTTGATGCAGAAGAAAAGAAAAGAAAGGTTTCTATTTCTTCAAGTATGGCTTTCACAGAATGGAGAAACAGAAAAGTTAATATATTTGACACTCCTGGTCTTTTTGATTTTGAGGGTGGCAGAAGCGAAGCAATGCGTGCTTGCGAAACTGTTATTGTAGTTTTCTCTGCTGGTAAAGGCATTGACGTTGGTGCTGAAAAAGCTCTCAGTGCTGCAGGTAAAATGAATAAATCAAAAATTATTGCAGTTTCAAAGTGTGATGGCGAAGAAAGAGACTTCTACAAAACACTCGATGCTCTTAAAGTAAGATATGGCACAGCGATTTGTCCTGTTGTTATTCCATATATGGTAGGAAACAAGGTTGATTGCTACGTTAACTTCTTACAGAATAAAGCTTTTAAATACACTGACGGAAAAGCAACAGAGTGTGCAATTCCTGATGATGCAAGAATAAACGAAATCCACGCAGCATTCACAGAAGCTGTTGCTACTGCTGATGATGACCTTATGATGAAATTCTTTGATGGCGAAGAATTCACACACGATGAAATCGTTGCTGGTCTTTCTAAAGGTGTCAACGATGGTACAGTTGTTCCTGTTTATGCTTGCTCAGGTTACACAACTGACGCTGTTGATTTACTTCTCAATGGTATTACAAAGCTTGCTCCCGCACCAAAAGGTGAAGAAGATATTGCTTGTGATGAAAACGGCAACCTTGCAGCTATTTGCTTTAAAACTGTTGCTGACCCATTCATTGGTAAAATGTCATTCTTTAAAGTTGTAGCTGGTAAAATTACACCTGATACTGCACCTTTCAATCCACGTACAGAGCAAGTTGAAAAAATGGGTAAGCTTGTTTTTGTTAAAGGTGGCAAACAAGAAGATACTAACGAAATTTCTGCTGGTGACATTGGTGTTGTTACAAAACTTTCAGGCTTTAAAACTGGTGACACAATGTGTAGTCAGAAAGCACCTGTTACTTTAGAACCTGTTAACTTCCCTGTTCCTTGCTACTCAATGGCAGTTAACGTTGTTAAAAAAGGTGAAGAAGATAAGGTTGCTTCTGGTCTTTTAAAACTTGCTGACGAAGATGGCTCTTGCTCATTCGTTACAAATAAAGAAACCAGAGAGCAAGTTCTCTCTGGTCTTGGTGAACAACATCTTGATACAATAGTTACTAAACTTAAAAACAAATTTGGCGTTGAAGTTGAGTTAACTGTTCCAAGAGTTGCTTATAGAGAAACTATCCGTAAGGTAGTAGATAAACAAGGTCGTCATAAGAAACAATCTGGTGGTCACGGTCAATTCGGTGACGTTTGGATTCGTTTTGAACCATATATGGGCGAAGAAGATTTTGTGTTCAATTCAGATGAAGTTGTTGGTGGCGCAGTTCCTAAGAACTTCTTCCCTGCTGTTGAAAAAGGTCTCCGTGATTGTGTAGCTCAGGGTCTTATTGCTGGTTACCCAATGGTTGGTATTAAAGCTTGTCTTCACGATGGTTCTTACCACCCAGTTGACTCTTCAGAAATGGCTTTCAAAATGGCTGCTCGTCTTGCATTTAAGGCTGCAATTCCTGAAGCTAAGCCAACAATTCTTGAACCAATCGGAACATTAAAGGCTCTCATTCCAGATGATTACTTAGGCGATATTATCGGTGACGTTAACAAACGCCGTGGTAGAGTTTTAGGTATGGCTCCTGCAGACCAACCAAAAATGCAAGAACTCATCGCTGAAGTTCCTATGGCTGAAATGGGCGACTTCGCAATTACACTTCGTTCAGTTACTGCTGGTCGTGGCTCATTCACAATCGAGTTTGCTCGTTATGAAGACGCTCCAGAAGCAATAGCTAAGAAGGTTATTGAAGAAGCAAATATCGCTGATGATGACGAAGATTAATAAATAATTAATTTTGGATTAATATGTTTCACATGAAACACTAAGTTTTGTGTGAAACATATTTTTGTTTCTCGTGAAACATATAATGTTTCATTTAACATTTTATTAACCTTTTTTATCATATTATTATTAACTAATTCATTTTTTATTAATAAATATAGTTTATACTAAACCCGTACTAAGAAAGGGAGCCGCACCCGAGTATTAGTTACTTATCCTTGATTGTTAAATTAAGGATTGACCCCTCCTCAAGTAAACCAGGCGTTTGAGTGTTATACTGACGCCGGAAAACAACGACTGTCCCCTCAGTCGTTGTTTTCTTTTTTTATTTGAATATTTTTAAAATTTATGTCAATAACATAAATATTACTTATAATCGAAAGGAATTTATGTTATGGATAATAATCAAAAGAAAATGACAAACAACAAAAAATTTAAAATCGCTTATGCATTCACTTTTATTATTGCAATTGCTGCTTTAATGTTTACTAAAATTTCTACAGAAAGAAACCTTGGGAACATCGGTAGCCTTGAAGATAATGTTACAGAAGAAGTAATAACTACAGAACCTGCAAAACTGATTATTGAAGAAACTGTAAGACAAAACTTAACAGATGTACCTGACACAAGAGAAGAAACAGAGAAAACTACTATAGAAGATAAATATAATAAACCATACAGTGATTATTACTGTTTACCTTTTGGAAACCAAATTATTAAAGATTACAGTAATATGAATCCTGTTTATTCAAAAACTCTTGGTGATTGGCGAACACATAACGGAATTGACTTTTCTGGTGAAGCTGGCAGTGCAGTTGTTGCAATTTCTTATGGTGAGGTCATTTCTATTTATGAAGACACTCTTTTCGGCACTTGTGTTTTAATTGACCACGGCAATGGTGTTACTGCAAAATACTGCGGACTTAATAAAGATACGCTTAATGTAAAAGAGCATTCCTCTGTTAACAGTGAAGATATTATTGGTTACCTTGGTGAAATTCCTTGTGAAAAACAAGAGGGAGCACACCTTCATTTTGAAATCACTCATAACGGCGAAATTGTTGAACCACTTGAGCTTATGGGGAAATAGTTGTCAGATATTAGTTGTTAGTTGTTAGGTATTAGCCATTAGTTATTAGCTAATGGCTATTTGTTTTTCTACTTATTTCACTACCAAATAAAACACTTGTATTTTTATTCCAAATATGCTATTATTTATCTCATAAATTTTTGTCGAATTTGGAGGTACAAATAATGAAAAAGCATATTTCTAAAATTTTACTTTGCTTAGCTGTTGTTTTATTCATTGTTGCTTGTGCATTTATGGCTCCTGCAACAAGTGCAACAGGAACTTTGTGGGCACTTTTACCACCAGTAATTGCTATTTGCCTCGCTCTTATAACAAAAGAAGTTTATTCTTCTCTTTTTGTTGGTATTGTAGTTGGTGGTCTTTTAGCAACTGCTTTCAATGGACTTCACACAGTCGGTGCTGTTGTTAGTGACGGTTTCATTAGTGCGGTTTCAGGTAATGCTGGTATTTTCATCTTCTTAGTTCTCTTAGGTGCATTAGTTGCACTTATTAACAAAGCAGGTGGCTCAGCAGCATTCGGTGAATGGGCAGCCAAACACATAAAAACAAAAATTGGCGCATCTATTGCAACGTTCCTTTTTGGTGTTCTTATTTTTATTGATGACTATTTCAACTGCTTAACAGTTGGTTCTGTTATGCGTCCTGTTACAGATAAAACAAAAATCTCACGTGCTAAACTTGCTTACTTAATAGATGCTACTGCTGCACCTATTTGTATGATTGCTCCTATTTCATCCTGGGCAGCAGCAGTTTCTTCTTATGCTCCAGAAGGTGTAAATGGTATTACTCTTTTCTGTAATGCAATTCCATTTAACTTCTATTCTCTTATGACATTCGTTTTCGTTATTACTCTTACTTTAATGAAATTCGATTATGGTCCGATGAAACTTCATGAAATGAATGCTTCTAAAGGTGACCTTTTCACTTCTGGTCAAATAAAGGCTGATAGTGAAGAAGAAACGGCCGTTGTTAAAGGAAAAGGTAAAGTTATTGATTTAGTTATACCTATTATTTTCCTTATTGCTATAAGCGTATTTGCTCTTGTTTATGTTGGCAGATGTATGGGTGAAGAATGGGTATTTGCTGCAAGTCAATACGATGGTTCTTTAAGCTTTATTGATGCATTTGGTAATACAGATGCTACTGTAGGTCTTCCTTGGGCAGGTATTATTGCACTTGTTGTAACAATTATTTACCTTGTTGCAAGAAGAGTTATTTCTTTCAAAGATGCAATGGATTGCATTCCAAAAGGATTCATTGCAATGGTTCCAGCTCTTCTTATTCTCACAATGGCAACCACACTTAAAAATATGACCAACCTTCTTGATGCTTCTGGTTTCGTTGAAGGTGCTATGGCTAACGCCGGTGCACTCCAGAACTTCTTACCAGCAATTATTTTCTTAGTTGCTTGCTTTATTGCTTTCTCAACCGGTACATCATGGGGTACATTTGGTATTCTTATTCCTATAGTACTTGCTGTATTCCCAGTTGGCAGCACATTAGGTACAATCGGTATGTCTGCTTGTCTTGCAGGTGCTGTTTGC
>JAZNUL010000114.1:0-23340 GCA_045592285.1 Acutalibacteraceae bacterium | reverse complement strand
TGTAGACAGAACCACAAGACCGATAAGACTTTTTGATTTCAGTTTCTGTGCTTCAACAAGTGCAGATGTTTCAGCACTCAAACCAATTAATTCAAATGATGCTTTGCTGAATAAAATTGACATTGTTGCTACAACTACACTAAAAGAATGTATGCAGACTGTATTTGAAGACGGACCCAAACGTGACCGACGTTTATGGATTGGTGATTTAAGGCTTGAAGCTCTGACAAATTACTATACATTCAATAATCTTGAAATTGTAAGAAGATGTCTATATCTTTTTGCTACTGGTGAATGCAATGAACTCGGTTTTCTACCGTCCTTTGTTTATGAAACACCTTATTATCATTCGGGTGAAGCGCATATTGAGGACTATGCTCTTTTGTTTGTTGTGAGTGTATGCGATTATTATGAGCATACGAACGATATCAGTGTTGTGAATGACCTTCTCGATATTTGTAAGTCACAGCTTGATTGTTTCAAATCAACGCTTGACGATGATAACATTGTAACGAAACAAAACGGATGGTTTGCTTTTATAGATTGGTGTCCGGGTCTTGAGGTTATGACTTCGTTACAGGGTGTTTATCTTTATGCGCTTGAACGCTTCGCGGAATTACTTAAAGCAATCGGCGATGATGATTGTGAGAACTATACATCACTTCTTCCGAAAGTGCGTTTAGCTTCAAAAAAACATTTATACAATGACAACCGAAATGTATTTATCAACAGTAGGGATAACAACCAATTCAGCGTTCATTCGCAGGTGTGGATGATATTAGGTGGTGTAATCGACGGCGAAGAAGCAAAAAAACTTCTTCTCAATTGCCTTGAGAACAAAAAAGCGATGCAACCATGCACTCCATATATGCACCATTACGTTGTTGAAGCAATGCTGAAACTTGGGATGAAAGACGAAGCAATAAGATATCTGAAAAAACTTTGGGGCGAAATGGTTGAGCTTGGTGCAGACACTTTTTGGGAAGTTTACGTACCCGATGACCTTGATTTTTCACCATATAACGACAGAATGATAAATAGCCTTTGTCATGCTTGGAGCTGCACCCCGTCATATTTCATACGAAAATACGAATTGTGATTAACAAATTCCAAGTTGTCGAGTTCTTTATGAAACAATAATACAAAATTTTAGGAGCAGATTTCTGCTCCTTTTCTTTGTTTGCGTATAAATTTTTTACACCTAAAGCTGCGAATTGGGTGGTCAGTTTTTTAGTTGACTTATAGGTGAATTCATGTTAAAATCCCAATAAGAAAAGGTGTGAAAGTTCATTTGAAAAGAGGCATAAAACACCTTTAAATTTCGATGAGGCTTTGACCACAAATCATCCCACACAGAGAATTGGAATATATGGAATTATTGGAAATTTTCTTGTGTTTTAGCAAGTGCAACTGGAATGAAAACCACTATATGTTGTGGTTTGGAATAGTTGCATACTATCCATAGCTCCTACGAACCAGTAGGTTAGGGGTTCGAGTCCCTTCCAGCGTGCTAAAACAAAAATCCGTTTTCGCAAGAGTGCGGATTTTTGTTTTGTATTATTCATTTTTCATTATTCAATATTCATCATTCATTAAGAACAGATTTTTAATAACATCGCTTCGCAAACGAAAAGGAGTTTTTATGGAATACGCACTCTCTGTCACAATGGCAATATTTGCTTTAATTGGTGCAATAGATAAAATATTTGGCAACCGCCTTAAATTAGGTGACGAGTTTGAAAAGGGCATACATACAATAGCGCCTCTTACAATGTCAATGCTCGGTATGATTACCATAGCGCCGACTCTTTCAGATTTATTGTTACCAGTAATAACACCAGTTGCAAATCTTTTAAAATTTGACCCATCTGCAATAGCGGGTATTATATTTGCAAACGATATGGGTGGTGCAGCCCTTGCTGACTCTGTTTGTAACGATGCACTTTTAGGCTCATTCCACGGGCTTGTGGTTGCTTCAATGTTAGGTGCGACAATTTCATTTACAATTCCAGTTTCTATAAGCTCAATTAATAAAGAATTTCATAAAGACGTGTTTTTAGGGCTTCTCTGTGGTATAAGTACAATTCCATTTGGTTGTTTTGTGTCAGGTCTTTTTATGGGCATAAATATATTGACACTCGTTTTAAATTTAGTGCCAAGTATTTTCTTTTCAGTAATCATTGTTATAGGTCTTTTAAAAGTCCCGAGTGTCTGCATTAAAATCTTCGGTATTTTAGGCAAAGCAATTCTCGTTTTAGTTATTGGTGGACTCGCTATTGGTATTTTACAGTATTTAACAGGCTGGGTAATTTTAGAAAAAACAACACCTATTAATGAAGGCTTTAAAACTATTTTTCATATCGGTGTTGTGCTTTCTGGTACATTCCCACTTATAGCAATAATTTCAAAACTTTTAAATAAGCCGTTTAAAGCGTTAGGCAAAAAAACTGGGCTTGATGAAGCTTCAGTTTTAGGATTTGTTGCAACTCTTGCTAATAGTATTGCAACCATTGAAAATGCAGAAAAGATGAACAGAAAGGGCAGAGTTATGAACCTCGCTTTCTGTGTTTCAGGTGCATTTGTTTTTGGTGACCACCTTGCGTTTACACTCTCTTATAACGGCGAACACATTTTAGCGGTTATTATTGGCAAGCTTGTTGCGGGTGTTCTTGCAGTGTTGATGGCAGGGTTTGCGGTGAAGAAGATAAAAGTTTAAAACAGTTGAAAGTTGAAAATTTAAAATTGAAAGTTTCGGAACTGCGTTGGCATTATAATTGAATGAAAAATAGTTTATCCTATCATTTAAAGTTGGTTTTAATATCAACTAAAAATGATAGGATGATTTTGTTTCTATTGAAAATAAACTAAAATCGGCTTGCCCCTTAATTTTCAACTTTCAACTTTCAATTTTCAACTAATTTTTTTAAAATCTCCACAAGCTTCTCTGCAATCGTTTTGTGTCCTTCACGATTCGGGTGAAGTGGCTCAACTGGTACCCAGCCATTTGAATCAATATAGAAAATATCGGTATTGTTTTTCTTATTATATTCATTAATGAATTCGCCCAACTCTTCGTGGAATGCACCACAGAAAGCAGAAAGAGAGATTATTTTAGACTCAGGGTTCATTTTAACAACAACGTCTAAAAGTTTCTCATAATTTTCAAGGTAATTTTCGAGTGCACCCCAACGGTCGTTTGCACCGTGGTTAATTATTATATAATCACTGTTTTTGTGTGTTATTGGTGAACCATCAAAATTATATGGATACGCTTCATCTGCTTTTGGAACTGCACCCATTCCTGAGTGTGTAACGCCAACTGCACCATAGCCCATAAAAATTGGTCTTAAACCAAGTTTTTCGGCAGTAAGCCAAGCGTAAGTCGCAGTAACATCATCCTGATAAACTCTGTTAAACTGCCCTATTGAGAATTTATTTTCACCATTTTCGCCGTAATAATCTTCGTCAGTTAAAACGCCCTCTGTGATTGAGTCGCCAACAAATTCAATAGTTTTTCTTGTATCCTCTTTAATTTTAACAGGAGTGTCTGTAATAACACCACAAAATGAAATTTTGCTTTCTAATGGAGCGAACCACCGTCTGAATTCTTCTACAGTACCTTTAAAAATAATTTTAACGGTATGTTCTTTATCTTCATTTGTACTAATTTTCAAATAGTTGTCTACCATTGTTTCGGTGTAGTCGCCACCATCTATTTGCAGCCATAAATGCGGAAAAGGGTTTTTATTGTTATCGCAATTAAAAACTGCAGTAGCAAGTGTGCCTTTGAAGCAGAATTCAATATAGCTACCTGTTGCAGTAGCGGTTGCAAATTCTTTATTTTGTGTGTCCCATCTGCCAGTAAGACGGATTGACTCGTGGTTATAAGAAATTTTCATAAAAACAGTTCCTTTATTTTATACTATAAGAATATTATATATTTACTAAATTTAATGTCAACACTTGATAGAGAGTTTTTCTTATGTTATAATTACTATTTAGGTAAAACCACATTTTTGAAAGGAAATTTCTTTAAATGTATTCAAAAGACGAACAACAAGAACAGATTTATTTCGATAAAGTAAAAAGTTTTTTAAATAGCGAAATAATAAGACTTAAAGACCTTATTGTTACTTATAAGGCACGAGTTAAGGCTCAGGGTGAAAAGTTTAATGAAGATAACCCTAATGGTGGTATGTATGCTGGTGTTGAGCTTACAGAGCTTCATTATGAAATGGAAAATCAGTTGCAGGAAATAGAAAATGCACATTATGATATTTCATTTTATGAAAAGCTTAAAAATTCACCATATTTTGCAAGGGTGGATTTTACCCCGAACAGAACTGGCAGAAAGCAAGAAATATATATTGGTCTTAAAACCTTACAAGAAAGAGATACCTATAACACTTTAGTCTGTGACTGGCGTGCGCCTATTGCTTCACTTTTTTATGATGACTTTAATTCGAGTGATGCTTACTTCAATGCACCATCTGGCGTAATGGAAGGTAAGCTCTCATTAAAAAGACAATACAAATTCCAGAATGGCGAATTAAAAGGCTTTGTTAATAGCGATATTAAAATTGACGATGATATTTTAAGAGATGTGTTGGGTGAAAACACTCACGAGCATTTAAGAGTTATTGTTAATTCAATTCAACGTGAGCAGAATAAAGCTATAAGATATTCTGATAGTAAAAATTTAATTGTTTATGGCCCTGCTGGTAGTGGTAAAACTTCTGTTGGTTTCCACAGAATTGCTTACCTTCTTTACAGAAACAGAAAAGAACTTGTTTCTTCAGAAATAGTTATGTTTTCTAACAACGATATTTTTTCGAGTTACGTAGCAGATATTATTCCAGAGCTTGGTGAAATGCCAATTAACTACTCAAGCTTTTATAATATTTTTAAAGCAGAGCTTTCTGAATATTCTGTTCTTGATTATTATGATTTAGCAAACAGTTTAATTAATGGTGATGTTTTAAGAAAGAAAAATGCAGTTTTAAAATATGATGAAAAATTCATAGATTACTTAAAAGTACACGCTGAAAATTATCTGCCAGAATTCAAGGACGTTACACTTTATGATGAAGTAATAATTTCTAAAGATGATATTTTAGACAGATATGTGTCAGACAATGAAAACGCTCCATCTGCAAGGGCAGAGAGACTTGTAAGCTTTGTTAACGGCGTAATTGACGAGTATTTTATAGAGCATAAAGAAGAAATTTATGAAACAATAGACTTAGAGTCCAGTATAGATGAAGATACTTCTAAGCTTTATAAAATGAAGCGAAGAGAGTTAAAACACAATGTGGGCAGAACTTTGAGAGAGTGTGTTTTAGCAGACCCTGTTAAAATATATATTAATATCTTAGAGAATTACGTTAACACAATCGGTAGTGGTGCTGACGTTTTAGAATTAACTAAAGAGAATCTTGAAAAAAGAATTCTTGATTTTCCAGATGCATTAGGTGTTGTGTTCACAAAATGTGTAATGGGTGAAAGTGCTGTTTTAAATGGCGTAAAACACATTTTAATTGACGAAGCACAGGATTTAAGCCTTTTGCAACACAGAATTATTTTAACAATGTTCCCAAGAGCAAAATATACACTTTTACTTGATACTAATCAGGCGATTAACCCAGAAATAAATTCAGTAAGTGTAGAAAAATTGGCTTCACTTTACAATGCGAATTCTTTATATCTTAACAGAAGTTACCGTTCAACTGAAGAAATAAACACCTTAGCACTCTCACTTTTACCTGAAGAAAAGAATTATGATATTTTCACAAGAAATGGTGAAGAGGTGCAATATAAAAAAGGTGAAAATGAATTTACGCAGACTTTAAAAGAGTATAACGAAAAAAGTCTGTCTGTCGCAATTATTACAAAAACCATTGAAGAGGCAAGAGAACTTCACAAAGAGTTAATTAAAGAGTTTCCGACTATTCGTCTTTGCGACAATAAATCGTGTATGTTAAGCGAAGCGCCGATTATTATGCCACTTGTTTTAACAAAAGGACTGGAATTTGACAGCGTAATTGTTTATAATAAAAATAACACCTTTAATGGTGATAGTAATAAGCCATATCTTTATATGGCAGTTACAAGGGCGTTACACAGATTAACAATTTCAGAAATGTAGGTGGATTTAATGATAAACAAAGTAGTGAGTATTTTTATGTGTTTTGCAATAATTCTTTCATTTGCTGGTTGCTTAGGTAATAAATATGATACTGATTTTACAATTTCAAGAATGACTTATTTTGCAGATAATAAAGAAAAAGAATTAACAGCAAAAGAAGTAGTAGCTATTGACGATGCAAGTATGAAATTTAATTATTTTGGTATTAAATATATTTCTGATTCTTACCTTAAATGTTCATTGACTTATGTTGTAAAAAATGAGAATATCAGAGAAGAATTCTTCTTAGAGCCAACAGAGAGCGAAAAGGATTTTTATAGTTTTATAGATAATGCTTTAGAAAAAACTACTGCAACAAATTTAGTTGAATTTACTTGTGAACCACTTAATTCAAGAAAAGCAAAGGTTAATTTTATTGGCTTTTCTGTGTTTTTAAGAGAAGTGCCAGAACAAGAGGTTTTTATTGAAACTGAAAATTATAAATTAGGTGTAGATTTACTCTGGGGTGGCGCTCTTTCATATCTTGAAGACTTGAATTCAGACGTTGAATCAGTTAAGGTTGACGGCAAAATTAAAGTCGATTCAAATGCAAGTGAGCGCTATGACACAAGAGCAGTTAATAAGAATGTTAATTTAATTAATCGTAACGATACCGGAAGACTTGTTCAACAATCTTATTACGGAACTTTAGAAGCACCTTATGAACCAGGAACTTATATGGATAACACCTGGAACTATAACCCTGTTCAGGGTGGTAACCAATATAATGAAAACAGTAAAATTGTAGATATTAAATGTACAGATACAGAAATTTATGTAAAATGCAGACCGCTTGACTGGGCTAAGGAAAAAGAATTTATTACACCATCTTATATGGAATCGTGGTATACTATCGAAAACAACAATGTTCACGTAAAATGCAGATTTACTGATTTTTCAGGTTACCCTGCAACCCCAAGAACACAGGAATTACCTGCATTCTATTGTATTGAACCACTTAATACATTTGTTTATTATGATGGTGCAGAGCCTTTCTCAAAGGATAATAAGCTTGTAACCAATAATAAATTAGGCTTCTGGCCAGATGAAGGTTACCCGAATTTTAAATCAATTGAGCAGTGGTCAGCATATCGTGGCGAATTTTCAGATAGCTTTGGCATTGGTCTTTATATGCCAACTCACGACACGTTTTTAACTGGTGTATTTGGCCGTGGCGAAACAACTGAAAAAGACCCTTCAAAAGCAGGTCCTACTTCATATATTGCAGTAGTTAAGGATTATGTTTTTGAAAGCTTTAAGCCTAAAGAATATGAATATTACATTTCAACAGGTACTGTAGATGAAATAAGAAATAACTTTAAAGAAATAAGTGACTTGGTATGATAAATTTAAAACCGGTAACAGATAAAAATTTTTCTTCTGTTTACAAAAGACTTGTTGACGCTTTTCCTTATGAAGAAAGGCGTGACGAGTGTGACGAAGAAAAATGCTTTTTAAAAGAACAATTTAATTTTTGTGAAATTACAGATAACGGTGAAAGTGTTGGTTTAATTGTTTTTTGGGTTTTTGAAAGTTTTTTGTTTATTGAACATATTGCAATAAATAAAGAAATTCGTTCTAAAGGCTACGGCTCAAAAACGGTTGATTTAATAAAACGAAAATATAATTTGCCTATTGTTTTAGAAGCAGAAGCCCCCGAAACCGAAATGCAGAAAAAACGAATTAAGTTTTATGAAAATCTTGGATTCAAGGTGAATTTGTATGACTACACACAACCGTCTTATCATAATGCAGAAAGTGTTCCACTTCAGATTTTGAGCTTTCCTGAAATTCTTAATGAAAACGAATTTGATGTTTTTTTCAGAGAAACGAGAAGAGTGGTTTATGAATGTAAGGAAATAGGAATTAGGAAATAGGAATTAGGAATTAGGAAATAGGAATTAGGAAATAGGAATTAGGAATTAGGAATTAGGAATTAGGGCTTCGCAATCATTAAAATTATCCTATCATTTTCAGTTGGTTTAAAAAGCCAATTTTTAAATGATAGGATTATTTTTCAGTTGTCTTGTAAATCAGCAAACGGAATATCGTTTTCTAAATTATCTCTTGCAAGGTCTGTATCAATTGCCTGGTAAGCATCAGAAATTGGTTTTTCTTTTTTATAAGGCTTTGTGTGGTAAACTTTTTGTGTTGCAGTATTTGTACCTGCAATAATTGGGTTTGCTTGGTTTTTTCCGCTTTTTGCTTTGCCTTGAATTTCTGGTACAGGTGGTACGTCATTTCGTTTTTCTGTGTGAGTTCTCTGGGGTCTTTTCATTCCTTTTTTAGCCATAACTTTCACTCCATTAACATTATTTATATTTATAATTCCCTGAATTCAGAGAACTATAAAATTCAAAAGTTGCAAAAATAGATAAAATATGGTATAAGTTTTAAGGGAGATGATTATATGTTTGAAAAGAAGAAAAGAATTATAATTGCGATAGTAACTGTAGTTGTAATTGCCATTATTGCGATAATTGCAATGAATTTAGCAACTTCTGCAAAAAATCAAGAGATTACAAAACTTGATGAAATTACTTCGCCAGACAATAACTATCTAATTGTAATAAATCAGGTTGGGTATCCAATATCTTTTGATTCACATAATGTGAAAATACAATTAATTGATAATAAAACTAATGAAGAAATAAAGGTAATCGAAGAAGATATAAGTAATGATGGTAAAAACTTAACATCAGATAATTGGGAAGTTGAATGGTTTGAAGAAGATGTAGTTATTACTTTATTTGGTGAAGAACAAAACAACGAAGAATTCAAAATTCAATTGAAATAAAATAATAAAAATCATCCTATCATTTTAGTTTACAAAAAACTTTAATGATAGGATTTCTATTTTGATATATTCATTCATCTATAAAAATCATTATATCCTGAACTGAGCAGTGCAGAATTTTACATAAATCATCAATTGTTACGGTGCTTAATGGTTTGTTGTGTTTTAATCTGTCTAAAAGGCTACGACTTATGTTGTAGTCTTTTATTAATTTATAAGTTGTTAAATCATTCTTTTTAAGAGTTTCATAAAAAGGTTCAAACGAAATCATATAATCAATCCTTTGGCAGTGGTTTTGGATTGTTTGTAAAACCTAAAATGTAATCAGAAGAAACATTGTAAAATTTGCAAAGTGTTATTAAATGTTCGAGTGGTAAAGGTCTTTTTCTGTTTTCGTATTGTGCATAATATGACTGCGATGTATTCAATAATTTTGAAATTGCATCTTGTGTCAAATCTTTATCTTCTCGTAAATCTCTAATTCGTTGTGCGTAATCCATAATAATAAACCCTTTGTACTAAATTTATACATTAAGTTTATATCAGTTCAAAAATAAACTATTGACTTTAGTTCGCAATTGAACTAAAATTAAATTAACAAAATTATTTTTTCTAAATAAATTGTTTTTAAACAGGTGATAATATGCTTTGTGCAAATAAGTTTTGCTTTTTTAATACTTTTGGAAAGTGTAGTAAAAATCAGATTGAAATTGATATTACAGGGCATTGTAAGAGCTATCGTTATATTCACCTGAATCACGAAGAACTTGCAAAAATAAAAGAAGAGCAAAACGACCATTTTATAGAAGCTATACTAAAAGAGTCAAAGGATATTATTAAATGAATTTTTTGGATATATACTATACTGCCATTACAAATACATATAATACAGATGTTGATGGTGCAAAAGAAATCATTGAGAAATATTTAAGAGATTTAAAAAAAGAAATTGATGAGTCAGATGACGAGAAAGTAAAAACATTGTGGTATGAAGAATTCGCTGGAAAAGATTACCCGACTGCCGATGAATTTCTCACAACAATTTTTTTGTTTGGCTCAAATCCATTTATACCAAAAAGAAAGTAGAAAGCAATAAATAAAATAGTAAAATATCCTATCAAACTTAGTAAACTAAATTTGATAGGATATTTTTATATTTGGTATAGAGTTTTACGATATATTTGCTTGTGCAAATGCGATATAAATTCGCTTCGTTCATTTGCGATATATACTCGTTTCACTCGTATGCGATATGATATAAATCCACGAAACACGCCGAAGGCATATCGCATCGAAGATATATCGCATTTCAATGGAAATATATCGCAAATCCGTAAGGATTTATATCACAATTTACAAAGTAAATTACTTAATCTGTGTACCATTCGGCACGCAATCAGGTAAAAATACTACCTGACAACCACAAGCACCGTTTGTTGCAGCAAGAAGCATACCTTGACTTTCAACACCAGCAATTCTTGCAGGCTCAAGGTTTGCAACAACAATAATTTTCTTGCCAACTAACTGTTCACAAGTGTATTCACTCTTGATAGAAGAAACAATAACTCTGTTTTCGCCACTGCCGTCATCAAGTGTGAGCTTTAAGCAGCTGTGAGATTTTCTTATTTCTTGAGCTTTAACAATTTCGCAAACCCTGAGGTCTAATTTGCAGAAATCGTCAATGCTGATTTTATCAGTAGAGAAAGGAACAAAAGCATCTGCTTCGCCATAAACGTGCTTATCTTCATTTTCAACTACCTCTTCAACAACAGGAGCTTTTGCTTCCTCTTCTGTTTTTGGGTAAGAGAAGTCAAGAAGACCAACATATTTTTGTGGGTCGATAGCAAAAAGGAATAAGTAAAGTCTTGGACCCTTTTCTTTATCAATAAGAAGCTTATAAACGTTTTTGAAGAATGTGCCCTGAATTGCTTTTAATGCTTTTTCGTCAAGGTCAGCGCCGTGAACTTCTTTTGGAATAGCGTAGAGCTTTTTGTTGAGTTCATCAAGGTCATAGCCACCAGCTTTAATGAAGTTAAATAAAAGCTCAACTTCTTTTTTAGCAGTGTCATCAAGAGTTTCGTAAACCTCCCAGTTTCTTAAGGTTCTGAGTCTGTTTACGTTTTCAGGAGCACAGTGCTCAAGCCAGTATTTTGCTCTTTCGAGTCTGTCAGCAAATTGTTCATATTTGTAAGGTGTGTCAATCTTCTCAAATACTGTTTCAAGCATTGGAACGTTGAAGTCAACAACTGAACCTAACTGAACAAGGTGGCCCATTGGAACAGTTTCTAACACTCTGTCACCAACAGTTGTGTTATACATAATTGCTTTTTCATTATCGTTAGCAGTACCATTCTGTACGTTTGTATACATTTTATCAAATTCAAAGTACTGACGAAGAATACCATCATCAAAGCAGAAGTCAAATGCCTTGAGTGGCTCTGTTTTTGAGTAAAGCCAGAGAATAACTTCTGGTTGGTAAATCTTTAAAAGTGTATCTGGTGTTAAGTTAAGACCTGAAGAACCAGACATCTTACCAGTTGTACCTTTAATACCAATGAATTCATAACCCTGGAAGAGTGGTGGCTCATAACCAAAGATTTTTTTTGCAATATCTTTACTTGTGTCGTAACTACCGTGAGGGCTTGCGTGGTCTTTTCCGCCTGGCTCAAAGTCAACGCCTTCATACATCCAGCGCATAGGCCAGTCAATCTTCCAAGCCAATTTGCAGTTGAAATCTTTTGTGAAGTCAAATGTACCTTTATGACCACAAGCACAAGAATATTCTGCTACTGTGCAGTCATCTGAAAGAGAATGTACCTTTGTTGTGTCTTTACCGCATTCTGGGCAGTAAATATTAATTGGGTAATAAGCTTCTCTTTCGCCTGGCTGTGCTTCTTGAGTACGGTGACTGTCTAAAATATCAAAAATTTCGCCACGATGTTTTAAAGCGTGGATGATATGCTCTGTGTATTTACCGCTTCTGTACATTTCTGCCTGATGACGATAATCCATATCAATACCGAATTTAACAATAGATGTTTCAAATTCGTTCTCGAAATATTCTGCATAAGTTTTAAACTCTGGGGCATCAACAAATGGGTTTTTAACGTCTACATAAGGGCAGCCTATGTATTTTTCCATATCGCTGTCAACAGCTGCAACGTTTACAGGCACTTTTCTGAGACGGTCAAACTCGTCCCAAGAGAAAAGAAGTCTTGCTTTTTTGCCTTTTTTTCTTAATGCTCTTACTACAAAGTAGCTTGTAGCAATATCACGGAAGTTACCAATATGAATTGAGCCTGATGGGCTGATACCAGCAGCACAAACATATTCTTCTTTGTTAGGGTTACGCTTAATTATTTTTTCAGCGATTTCTTCTGACCAATGCATTTTATCACTCTTTTTCTTAAATATTTTGTTTTCATACAATCAACATAGTATTTTACAATAAATAACTTGTTATGTCAATGAAAAAAGCCGTTTATTTGCAGTTTTCAAGGACTTTTAAAAGAATTTTGAAGGTTCTTTCTGTTGAAGTGATAGAAAGTCTTTCTTTTACGGTGTGAACGTCAAACATATTAGGGCCAATTGAGATGCAGTCGAAGTCTTTTATTTTTGATGCAAACACACCGCATTCAAGACCGGCGTGGATTGCTTCTACTTTAAGATTTTCGCCAGTTTCTTTTTCATAAATTTCTTTAAAAAGACCTTGTAAAGTAGAATTACTGTTAAATTCCCACGATGGATATTTATCAAACGTTGTGTATTCACAAGGAAGAACAGAGAAAAATGTTTTTAATCTGTCTTCTAAAGCACTTAAAGCACTCATTTTATTACTTCTCAAAGAGGTTTTTAATTCTGTTTTGTTTTCACTTGTAGCTAAAATACCTAAGTTTAAAGACGTTTCAACAAGACCAGGAATTTCAGCACTCATATCTAAAACGCCATTTGGCATACAAGTTAAAGCGTAAATAATAGCATTTTGGGATTCTTTATTTATAGCATTGAATGTGCCACTTTCAAAAGAATTGATTTCGTAACAGAAAGTTTCTTCACGTGCAGAAATTTCTGCTTTTATAATATCAAGATATTCTTTTGCATCATTTATAAATGCTTCTTTATTTTTAACACAAACACGGATTTTACAAAGGTTTGTAATAGCGTTTGTTTTATCGCCACCATTAATGCTTAATAAATTGAAATCGGTTGTTTTTAAATGATTTAAAACACGACCTGCTAAAATATTTGCATTAACTCTGCCTTTGTCAATTTCAATGCCTGAGTGACCGCCTTTAAGACCTTTTAAAATTAATTCAATTTCAACGCCCTCTACAGCTTCTCGCTGGAAATTGAAGGTAGCTAAAAAGTCAGCACCACCAGCACAAGAAACTGTCATTGTGTCATCTTCTTCGGAGTCAATGTTAATCATTCTTTTAGATTTTAAAACAGAAGTGTCAAGATGATTCGCACCAACCATACCAGTTTCTTCGTCAGTTGTAAAAACGGCTTCAATAGGTGGGTGGGCGTAGCAGTCGCTTTCTAAAATCGCTAAAACTGATGCTACTGCAATGCCGTTATCTGCACCGAGGGTAGTGTTTTTAGCTTTTATAAAATCACCATCAATGAAAATATCTAAAGCATCTTTCGAAAAATCAATGCTACAATTTTCTGTTTTTTGGCAAACCATATCAAGGTGACCTTGCAAAATGATAGGCTCGGCATTTTCTAAACCGTTTGTGCCGTCTTTATAAATTACAACGTTGTTTTCTTCGTCGTGATAATATTTAAGATTGTGCTTTTTTGCAAAATCAACGCAGAACAAAGCGATTTTATCCATATCACCTGAACCGTGTGGGATTTTTGTGATTTCCTCAAAATAATAAAATACTCTTTCTGGTTGTAATCCGTTTAATACTGACATAATTTAATTCCTTTCAGGTTCGTAATTAAATACTGGCATAAGCTCTAATTTGAATTGGTTTATTCTGTGAAGATAATCTATTCTTTCTTTTGTTTTTTCGTCTTCACAGATACCTGTTCTTATATATTTATCTAAAACTGCATAAGTAAAACCTAAATTGTCTTCATCTGTTTTACCCTGAAGACCATCAATAGGAGTTTTTTCAGTGAATTTATCAGGGAGACCTAACGCCTTGCCGACTGCTTTTACTTCTTGAACAGTAAGTTTTGAAAGAGGGGAGAAGTCGCCGACACTGTCGCCGTAACGTGTAGAATAGCCAACCCAGTCTTCAGAAAGGTTACAGGTGTTTGCAACTCTGCCGTTTACACTTTGTGAAACTGCATAAACACACGCCATACGAAGGCTTGGTGGAAGATTTGTAATAGCTTGTGCTGAAAGCTCAACATCGTTACTTTTAAATTCATTCAAAAAGCCGTTATATGCATCCTTTATATTTATTGTTACAGACTTTATGCCTAAAAATTCAACAAGGTCTTTTGAAACGTCAATGTCGAATTGTTCGCCATTTGGCATAAGCACGCCAACAACATTTTCTTTGCCTAATGCCTCAACCAAAAGTGCAGCAACAACTGAACTGTCTTTACCGCCAGAAATGCCGAGAACACCTTTGCAACCTTTACCGTTTTCGTTGAACCAGTCTTTTATCCATTCAACAATATCATTCTTTACTTTTTCTGCATTAAAATCCATTAAAACCACCGTATTTTTATAAAAAATTAAATTACTATAACATTTTACCTATTTATTATAATATTTTCAATATTATTTCTAAAAAAACATTGAAAGAATCAAAGAAAAATATTATAATGTAACTATCTATTTTAAAATGGGGTTTTATGGTATGACAATCAGCGAATTAATTAAATCTTTAGTTGCTTACTTAGAAAAAGAGTCTTTAATTTTAAAAGAAGATGAAATCTGGGCAACAAACAGAATTTTAGAGGTTTTAAATCTTGCTTCTATTGATGAAGATGCTGTTTCAAAAGAAATGGAATTAGAAGATATTTTAAAAGGCATTTTAGACTATGCTTGTGAAAACGGTCTTTGCGAAAACTCAGTTGTTTACAGAGATTTGTTAGATACAAAAATAATGGGTGCTGTTCTTCCAAGACCATCTGAGGTAATAAGAACCTTTAAAGAGAAATATGCAGAATCTCCAGAAAAAGCAACAGAGTATTATTACCACCTTGCAAGAAAGAGTGACTACATAAGAGAATATCGTGTTAAAAATGATATGAAGTGGGTTACTTCTACTGAATATGGCGATATTGATATTACTATAAACCTTTCAAAACCAGAAAAAGACCCTAAAGCGATTGCTGCGGCTACCAAAATGGAAGCTTCTTCTTACCCTAAATGCCTTCTTTGTAAAACAAATGAAGGTTATGCGGGTAGAGTTAATCACCCTGCAAGACAAAACCACAGAATTATTCCTGTTACATTAGATGGTGACAGTTACTTTTTACAGTATTCACCTTACGTTTATTACAATGAGCATTGTATTGTTTTTGACGGTAATCACGTGCCAATGAAAATAAGCGAAAAGGGCTTCAGACGTCTTTTTTCATTTGTTAAACAATTCCCGCACTATTTTATTGGTTCAAACTCGGATTTACCAATTTCTGGTGGCTCAATTTTAACTCACGAGCATTTTCAGGGTGGTAACTACACATTCGCTCAGGCAAGAGCAGAAATTGAAACAGAGCTTAAATTCACTGGATTTGATGATATAAAAGCGGGCATTGTAAAATGGCCAATGTCTGTTATAAGACTTATTGGCGAAGATACTGACAGAATCTGTACCCTTGCTGGTAAAATTCTTGAATGCTGGAGAAATTACAGCGACGATGAAGCATTTATAATTGCAAAAACAGCAGATGGTGTGCCACACAATACAATTACACCAATTACACGCTTCAGAGATGGCAAATATGAAATAGATTTAGTTTTAAGAAACAATATTACAACAGAAGAATGTCCTGATGGTTTTTATCATCCACATCCGGAATATCATAACATCAAAAAAGAGAATATCGGTCTTATTGAGGTTATGGGTCTTGCAGTTCTTCCCGCACGTCTTAAAACAGAAATGCAAGTTTTAAAAGACGCTATTTTAAATGGTGAAGATATCACCAAAAATGAAACTATTTCTAAACACGCTTCGTGGGCGAAAAAGTTCATTGTTTCTAAAAACCCAACAAAAGAAAATATTGACGAAATCACAAGAAATGCAATAGGCGACACCTTCGCAAAAATCCTCGAACAATGTGGCGTGTTTGAGAGAAGTGACGAGGGCAGAAAGCAATTCTTGAGGTTTGTTGATGCAGTTAATAGGGGTTAGGAATTAGGAAGCAGGAAATAGGAATTAGATAAAAATTTAACCTATCATTTTCAAAAATCGAAAATGATAGGTTAATTTTATTTTTCACGAAGTCCTAGTTCCTAGTTTCTAATTCCTAGTTCCTATTTCTTTTTTTTCTTCCCAAAAATTCCGCCTTTTTCTTCAGGCTTAACATCTTTACCACCTGAGTCTTTGTTGAACTCGAGAAGAAGTTCTTTTTGTTTATCTGTAATATTTTTAGGAATAACAACGTTGATTTTAACGAGCTGGTCGCCACGTCTTGTGCCGTTAACTACCTGAATACCCTTACCTTTGAGCTTAAATACGTCGCCAGGCTGTGTACCAGCAGGGATGCTGTATTTAACCTGACCGTCAAGAGTAGGTACGGTTAATTCGTCACCTAAAGTAGCCTGAACTATTGAAACGTCAACCTCGCACCATACGTTGTAGCCATCTCTCTGGAAGAATGGGTGTGGTTTTAATGAAACTGCGACTCTTAAGTCACCACTTGGACCACCATTTAAGCCACGGTTACCTTCGCCACGTACTGTGAACATCTGACCATCGTCAATACCAGCAGGTATGGTAACGTCTTTTTTAATTGGTCTTCTGATTCTGCCTGCACCCTTACATTTGTTACAAGGTGTAGGGTTATAAGTACCTTTACCGCCACATTTCGGACATTGTTTTTGTGTTGAAATAACGCCGAATGGTGTACGTTGCTGAGTGCTTATCTGACCACGGCCGTTACACTCTGGGCAAGTCTGTGAAGATGTACCTTTAGCAGCACCGCTACCAGCACATTCGTCACAGGTTTCAATTCTTGGGAATTCAACATTTTTAGTGCAACCCTTTGCTGCTTCTTCAAACGTTAAAGATACTGTAATCTGAATATCGTTACCACGTCTTGGGGCGTTTGGATTTGAACGAGAACCGCCACCAAAACCGCCACCACCGAATCCACCGCCAAAGAATGAACCGAAGATGTCGCCTAAGTCAAATTCCATTCCGTCGCCAAAGCCACCAAAACCACCAAAGCCTGCGCCACCCTGACCAGCACCATAAGATGGGTCAACACCAGCAAAGCCGAAGCGGTCATATTTTTCTTTCTTGCCTGGGTCAGAAAGAATTTCGTAAGCTTCGTTTACTTCTTTGAACTTAGCTTCAGCTTCTTTGTTGTCTGGATTTAAGTCTGGGTGATATTTTTTGGCGAGTTGACGATAAGATTTTTTGATTTCGTCATTAGAAGCACCTTTAGAGAGTCCAAGGACTTCATAATAATCTCTTTTATCTGCCATAATAAAGCCTTTCTACATACCTACAACAGAAACCCAAAATTGAGTTTCTGTTGTGGGATTATTTTTAAAATTATTCGTTTACGTCTGTGAAAGGTGCTTCGTAGTAGCCGTTTTCATCTGTGCCACCTTGAGCAGCTGAAGGGTCAAAACCACCAGCAGCGTTAGGATCGAAACCTTGAGCACCGCCTGCTGCTTTGTAAAGCTTTTCAGAGATTTCATAGAATTTAGCCTGAAGTGCTTCTTGCTTTGATTTAATAAGGTTAATATCTTCACCTTTAAGAGTTTCTTTTAACTCTTCTACTTGTGAAGAGATAGCGCTCTTGTCAGCTTCATCTAATTTGTCGCCGTTTTCTTCAAGGATTTTTTCGCATTGGAATACCATCTGGTCTGCACCATTACGGATATCAACAGCTTCTTTACGTTGTTTATCTTCTTCTGCGAATTGTTCTGCTTCTTTAACAGCTTTTTCAATATCTTCTTTGCTCATATTTGAAGAAGATGTGATTGAAATTGATTGTTCTTTACCTGTACCAAGGTCTTTTGCAGAAACGTGAACAATACCGTTAGCGTCGATGTCGAAAGTAACTTCAATCTGTGGAGTACCACGACGTGCAGGAAGAATACCATCAAGGTGGAACATACCGAGAGTTTTGTTGTCTTTAGCAAATTCTCTTTCACCTTGTAATACGTGAATTTCAACTGATGTCTGATTATCTGCTGCGGTTGAGAAAATCTGGCTCTTTTTTGTTGGGATTGTTGTGTTTCTTTCAATAATCTTTGTGCAAACTGAACCGAGAGTTTCAATACCGAGTGAAAGTGGGGTAACGTCTAAGAGAAGAAGACCTTTAACGTCGCCACCTAAAACACCAGCCTGAAGAGCAGCACCGATAGCAACACATTCGTCTGGGTTAATACCCTTGAATGGCTCTTTACCTGTGTATGATTTAACAGCATCCTGAACAGCAGGGATTCTTGAAGAACCACCAACCATAAGAACTTTGTCGATTTCTGATGTTTTAAGACCTGAGTCAGAAATAGCCTGACGAACAGGACCCATTGTTGCTTCAACAAGGTCTGCAGTAAGCTCGTTGAATTTTGCTCTTGTGAGAGTTGTATCAAGGTGTAAAGGACCTGCTTCAGTCATTGTGATGAATGGTAAGTTGATAGCAGATGAAGTAACACCTGAAAGCTCGATTTTTGCTTTTTCTGCAGCTTCTTTAAGTCTCTGCATTGCCATTTTGTCGCCTTTTAAGTCAATGCCGTTTTCTTTTTTAAATTCAGCTGCAAGCCAGTCAATAATTCTCTGGTCGAAGTCGTCACCACCTAAGTTGTTGTTACCAGCAGTAGCAAGAACTTCCTGAACACCTTCGCCCATTTCAATAATAGAAACGTCGAATGTACCACCACCAAGGTCATAAACCATAACTTTCTGGTCGTTTTCTTTGTCGATACCATAAGCAAGAGCAGCAGCAGTAGGCTCGTTAATGATTCTCTTAACTTCAAGACCAGCAATTTTACCAGCATCTTTTGTTGCCTGACGTTGTGAGTCTGTGAAGTATGCAGGTACAGTAATAACTGCTTCTGTAACCTTGTCACCAAGGTAGCTTTCAGCGTCAGCTTTTAATTTGCTTAAAATCATTGCAGAAATTTCTTGTGGTGTGTATTTTTTGTCATCAATAGTAACTTTGTAGTCAGTACCCATTTGTCTTTTAATAGAAGCAATAGTTCTGTCTGGGTTAGCAACACCCTGACGCTTTGCAACCTGACCAACAAGTCTTTCACCAGTTTTTGAGAAACCAACAACAGATGGTGTAGTTCTGTTGCCTTCAATGTTAGCAATAACTACTGGCTCGCCGCCTTCGATAACTGCTACACATGAGTTTGTTGTACCTAAGTCAATACCAATTGTTTTAGCCATAATAAATTACCTCCGAATTTGATTTTATTTTAGATTTTGATTTAATTAGTTATCTGAACACTTGCAAATCTTAACACACGGTCGCCCATTTTGTAGCCTTTTTCAAATACTGCTGCGATTGAATTTTCAGGCAAATCAGGGTTTTCTATGGTCATAACTGCATTGTGTATTTCTGGGTTGAATTCTTCGCCGATTTCACCGAAAGCTACAACGTCAGCTTTATTTAAAATGTCCTTTAACTGATTGTAGGTCATTTCAATACCTTTTCTGTAAGCTTCTATGTCGTCAGTTTTATTATCTATCGCCCTGTCAAAATTATCAATAACAGGGAGAAGAAGTGCTAATGTACTTGCTTTGGAATCGTTGTAAGCTGCTTCTTTTTCTTTCTGAGTACGTTTTCTGAAATTGTCATACTCAGCTAAGATTCTCATATATGAGTCTTTAGTGTCAGCTAATTCTTTTTCTAACTTTTCTTTTTCAGCTGAAAATGCATCAGCCTTTTTGTCAGCTTTTTTAGATTTTTTTGTTTCTTTTGAAGATTCATTTTGTTCTTTGTTTAAGATTTTTTCGTCTGCCATATTTTACCTCACTCAAGTGTTTCTGAAAGCAGATTGCCAATGACACCTGCTAAATATTTAATGCTTGGAATAAGCCTTGCATAATCAATTCTTGTAGGACCTATAATTCCGATTGAACCGCTGTCACGGTCGCCAACAGTATATTTCGAAAAGATTGTTGAAGAATTTCTAAGCTCTTTAAAAGCATTTTCTTCGCCGATTTCAACTGTCAGTGGTTTTTTGTGAGAAGCAAGAAGTGTTTTTATTGGTGCTTCTCTGTGGAGAAAATCCATAAGCTCGAAAGCATCAGTTGTAAGCTCTGGGTGATTAAGAATGTTTGATTGACCGTTGAAGTGTAATTCTGTGGATTTAACTGAATTACAAAGGTCGGCAACACCACAAAGAAGAGGGGACATAACAAAAACTTTATCTCCTAAAGATGCAACAAGAGTTTGTATAAATGGTATATCAATATTATTGACAGAGTTGCCTAAAAAATAGGTTTGCATAATATTATAAAAAACCTCAGCAATCTGTGTGGTGATTTCACTATCTGTACGGACAACCATACTTTTAAGAATACCAGAGGATGCTAAAAGAACTACCATTGCGGTTTTACTGCTTAAAGGAACGAGCTCAACTCTTTTAATGAGTGCTTCACTGTCAGATGGTGCAGATGAAACTGCTACACAGTTGGTGAGTTCTGAAAGAATGCTACCCGCTTTTTCTAAAAGTTGGTCTGGTTCGCCGGAGTAACCCTGAAGCCAGATTTTAATTCTTTCTTGCTCTTCGTGACCTAATTCATATTTGGTCATTAAGTTATCTACATAATAGCGGTAACCTAATTGTGAAGGAACTCTGCCGGCAGAAGTGTGTGGTTGCATTAAGAAACCAGCTTCAACTAAATCTGCCATATCGTTTCTTATAGTAGCAGAAGAAACTGAATTGCCCATTGCGCTCTGGAGTGTTTTAGAACCGACTGGCTCGCCTGTGGCGATATAGCTTTCAATAATCAAAGCGAGTATTTTTTGTTTTCGTTCTGAAATAGCAGGCATATCACACACCCTTTCTTGCAAAGTAGCAATTAGTTTTATTAAGTGCTTTTTAGTGTTTAGCACTTATTAGCACTTGAACTATTAGAGTGCTAACTCTGTTAATACTATACATCTGTTTTTGCCATTTGTCAACCTTTTATTCAATATTTTTTGTAAATAGTTTGTGAATAACTTGTTTAATATTTGTGATTTGTTGCATAAATAAATAGTTTGTGGTAAAATATAGAAACATAAAATCTATACAATATATAATATATTTCTGAAAGGCAAAGCATTATGAAATTATCTCTTGTAGTTCCGTGCTTCAATGAAGAAGATAACGTAGAACGTTTTTTTAATGAAGTTAATAATGTCTTTTTATGTAACGTTGATGATTACGAATTTGTTTTTATTAATGATGGCAGTGAAGATAATACCTATAAAAAATTAAAAGAAATTTATGAGAATAATTCTGCTTATAATATTCAGGTTTTGTCATTTAGCAGAAATTTTGGCAAAGAGTCAGGAATTTATGCTGGGCTTAAAGCGGCAAAGGGTGATTATGTCTGCATTATAGATGCAGATTTACAACAACGCCCAGAGGTTGTTTTAGAAATGCTCAGTGAAATAGAAAAAGATGACGAAATCGACTGTGTTGCTGCATATCAGGAAGAACGAAACGAAGGCGCAGTTCTTACAAAGTTTAAATCTGCTTTTTATACTATTATCAATAAACTTGCAGAAGTTGATTTTGTAAACGGTGCTTCTGACTTCAGACTTCTTAACAGAAAAATGGTTGATGCAGTTCTTTCTATGAGTGAATATCATCGTTTTTCAAAAGGTATATTCAGTTGGGTTGGCTTTAACACAAAATATATTTCATACGAAGCAAAAGAAAGAGAATCCGGTGAAAGTAAATGGAGCTTTTTAAAGCTCTTTAAATATGCAATAGACGGAATTGTGGCGTTTTCTACTCTTCCTTTAAGACTTTCTATTGCAACTGGCTTTGTTACTGCTATTATTTCAATAATTTATCTTATTGTAGTTGTGCTTCAAAAGCTCATACAGGGAATTGACGTGCCGGGTTATGCTACTATAATAGTATTAATTTTATTCTTGGGTGGAATGCAATTATTCTGTTTAGGTATATTGGGCGAATATCTTGCTAAAGTTTACGTCCAGAGTAAAAACAGACCTATTTATATTTTAAAGGAGCATCTTGGTAAAGAGGATGAAAATGATTAAAACACTTTTCATTAAATATAAAGAGCTTATAACTTACGTTATTTTTGGTGTTCTTACAACAGTTGTAAACTTTTTTGCTTTCTGGCTTTTTACAAAAATATTTGGCGAAGCTTTTTATTTAGTAAATAACGCTATTGCCTGGGTAGTGGGTGTTGTATTTGCTTATATTACAAACAAATTGTTTGTATTTGAGTCAAAGAGTTGGGATTTGAAAGTTATTGCTAAAGAAATAACAGGGTTTTTAGGAGCGAGAATATTCAGCTTTTTAGTTGAAGAGGGTGGAATGCTTCTGTTTATATCCGTTTTAGGATTTGGCGAAAAATCTTTGACTGTTTTAGGAATTACAATAACAGGGCAGTTTGTAGTTAAAATTTTACTTGCAGTTATTGTGGTGGTTTTGAATTATGTGTTTAGTAAGTTTTTTATTTTTACGAGTTCAGGGAATAGGAATTAGGAAATAGGAAATAGGAATTAGGGAATAGGAATTAGGAAATAGGAAATAGGAATTAGGAAGTAGGAAATAGGAATTAGGAATTAGGAATTAGGAACTAAGGAATAAAAATATCCTATCATTTAAAGTTGGTTTAAGTATCAACAAAAAATGATAGGGTAATTTGATTTTTATAATATCTAATTCCTACTTCCTATTTTCTAATTCCTGATTCCTAAAAAATAAAAACCACTGGCTTAACCAGTGGTTTTGTATTTTTTTATTGTTCTACTGTGTAAACACTAACCTTTTTGCGGTCTTTGCCAAGGCGTTCGAAACGAACCTGACCATCAACAAGAGCAAATAATGTGTCATCCTTACCCTTACCAACGTTTGTACCTGGGTGGATTTTTGTACCTCTTTGTTTAACAAGGATGTTACCAGCAAGAACGTGCTGACCGTCTGCACGTTTAGCACCAAGTCTCTTAGACTCTGAATCACGGCCGTTACGTGTAGAACCCATACCTTTTTTATGAGCAAATAATTGGATATTAA